>CAYSCF010000173.1:0-14329 GCA_964429305.1 uncultured Sandaracinaceae bacterium
CGCGACGGTCGTCGCGACCGGAATCGCATCGCCCACCGTCGTCGTCGGAACGACGAGCGCAGAGACCGGCGGCGCCTCGGCCACACTCGGTGGCGGCGCCGGTCCTGCGCCGATCGATTCGTCCGCGACGACGGATGGAGGTGGCGCGCTCGATCCGAACAGATGCATCGCACCCCACGCAGTGCCCGCCAGGAGCGCGATCGCGACGAGCGCGACCACCGCGATGCGCGCGTAGTGCGGACGCAATGGCGCGGGCGGTGGGAACGACGCGGGAGGCTTCGCTTCCACGGGCAAGCCGGGCATCTTCTTCGATTCGAGCGCCGAGGGCGTCGGCGCCGTGAGCGCTACCTTGCCCGTCTGACCCGATCGGAAGCTGTCGGCAGGCGCATCGGTCGGTAGCGCCATCAGCTCGCGCACGCGCTTCTCGAGCGCCTCGACCTTCGTGCCCGCGTGAGCCCGGAAGAACGCTGCGATCTCCGTCTCGGGCGCCACGCTCGGCGTCGCCTTCGCGAGCGCAGAAGCGAAGGCACGCGCCGTCTGCCAACGGTTCTCGCGATCGCGGACGAGCGCACGCTCGAGCGCATCGGCCACCGCGACCGGAACGTCCGTGCGCACCGCATCGATGCGCGGGATCGCATCGTTGGCGATCTGATTGGCGAGCTGCAGCGGGTTCTCGGCGGCGAACAGGCGCTTTCCGGCGAGTGTCTCCCAGATCACGATGCCGAGCGCGAAGACATCCACGCGCTGGTCGAGCTCGTCGCCTTTGAGCTGCTCGGGCGCGAAGTAGCTGAGCTTGCCCTTCACTTCTCCCGTCGCGGTGCGTGACTGTCGCTGCACCGCGCGCGCGATGCCGAAGTCGCTCAGGCGTGCGCGCCCGTCGAGCCCGAGCAAGACGTTGTGGGGAGAGACGTCGCGATGAATGATGCCCAGCGGCTCACCCGTCGCGCCCTTGGCCTCGTGAGCGTCGGTGAGCCCACGCGCCATGGCGAGCGAGATCGCGAGCGCGACGTCGAGCGGGAACGTCTCGCCGCTCTCGCCGAGCGTCGTGCTCAGATCGCGGAGCGTCATGCCGAGGACGAGCTCCATCGACATGTAGAGCGTCTCTTCGTCGTGCCCCAGATCGTAAGTGCCGACCACGTGCGGGCTCTGGATGTTGGCGGCGAGCATCGCCTCGTCCATGAACATCTTCACGAACCGCTCGTCGCGAGCGAGATGCTGGAGCATCAGCTTCAGGGCGACGGGCTTCTGGAACGTGCCGGCCCCGCGGACGCGCGCCGCCCACACCGTGGCCATGCCGCCCGCTGCGATCGGGCACAGAAGCTGATAGCGGCCGAGTACGTCGCCGCTGCGATGCGACATCGGGCGAAATCGTACCACGGAAGCGGCCGAGAACGCCGAGGCGCAGAGACGCTCTACATCCCATCCGCGAGCGGCGCCGCGCTGTGTCGTTCTCGATGAATGCGGCGGCCCGAGCGATCAACGCAGCCGCGTCACCCATGCAACGATCACGGTTCGCAGCCCACACGGCCATCGGCTCCGTCCTTCTCCTCGGTTGCAACGGGGCAGCGCTCACCTGCGGGCCCGGCACGCACGCCGAAGGTACGCAGTGCCTGCCCGACGTGGGGCTCGACGCAGGCACGGCAGCGAGCGACGTCGGGACGACGACCGACGCCGGCCCGGAGCCCGCCGACTCGTCGCAGCCGCTCGATTCCACGCCCGATGCGCCTCGACCTCACACGGGCGCGCCCTGCGCTGGCCTGCACGACGCGTGCGACGGAACGCACGTCTTCAACTGCGTTCTGCTCCCGGGTGACCCGCGCTACGGAACGCTGGTCGACGGCCTCGTCGACTGCGCGCTCCTCGACGGGAGCTGCATGGTGAACGCTGCGGGCTCGGCGCTCTGCACCGGCGGTGACTACACGGCGTGCCCCGCGGGCGGGCGCCGTTGCTACGACGCGCACGTGCTCGAGCTGTGCAACACCGTGTGGACCGGGAACGACTGCACCACCACGGCCGGCGACGTCTGCCGCGACATTCCCGATCCCGACCACCCAGGACAGACGACCGCCGCCTGTGCTCCTGGGCCTTAGGACAGCGCCGAGAAATGAATGGCGATTCATTTCTCGCTGGTCTAGCCTCCTGCCTCATGGCGCACGCGTATCCGGCGATTCGCTCGCGGCTCGACCCGAAGAGCGAGCTCTTCGCGAAGAACCGCGAGGGAAACCTCGCCACGCTCGACAAGCTCGACAAGCACCTCGCCGTGGCGCGCGACGGCGGCGGTGAGAAGTACAACAAGCGGCACACCGATGCGGGCAAGCTCTTGCCGCGCGAGCGCATCGAGAAGCTGATCGATCCGGGCGGCTGGTTCCTCGAGATCGCACCGCTCGCGGGCCTCGGCATCGCCGGCCACACGCCGGGCGCGAGCATCGTCGGCGGCGTCGGCGTCGTGAGCGGCACCGAGTGCATGATCACGGCGAGCGAAGCGACCGTGAAGGGCGGCGCGATGAGCGAGTACTCGGTGATCAAGGGCGGGCGTTTGTCCGACCTCACCGAGCAGAACGGTCTGCCGAGCATCTCGCTCATCGAGAGCGCGGGCGCGGATCTGCCGAACCAGTCGAAGATCTTCGTGCACGGCGGGCGCGGCTTTCGCGATCTCACGCAGCGCAGCGAGCGGCGCACGCCGACGGTGTGTCTCGTGTTCGGATCGTCGACGGCCGGCGGCGCGTACATGCCGGGCATGAGCGACTACGTCGTCATGGTGAAGAAGCAGGCGCAGGTCTATCTCGGCGGCCCGCCGCTCGTGAAGATGGCGACCGGCGAAGAGACGACGCACGAAGAGCTCGGCGGCGCCGAGATGCACAGCCGCGTCAGCGGTGTGAGCGATTACTTGGCGGAGGACGAGCTCGACTGCATCCGATTGGGCCGCGAGATCGTCTCGCACCTCAACTGGAAGAAGCAGGGACCGAAGGCGAAGCAGAACGTCGATGAGCCGCTCTACTCGCAGGAAGACCTGCTCGGGCTCGCATCGAGCGACGTGCGCATCCCATTCGACGCGCGCGAGGTGATCGCGCGCATCGTCGACGGCAGCCGCTTCTCGGAGTTCAAGCCGCTCTACGGCCCGGAGCTCGTGTGCGGCTGGGCCGAGATCCACGGCTATCCCGTCGGCATCCTCGCGAACAACGGCATCTTGTTCACCGCGTGCGCGAACAAGGGCGCGCAGTTCATCCAGCTCTGCAACCAGAGCAACATCCCGCTGCTCTATCTGCAGAACATCGTCGGCTTCATGGTCGGCCGGAAGTACGAAGAGGAAGGCATCATCAAGGCGGGCGCCAAGATGATCAACGCCGTGTCGAACAGCACCGTGCCGAGCATCACGATCATGACGGGCGCGAGCTACGGCGCGGGCAACTACGCGATGGCCGGCCGCGCGTACAAACCGAACTTCCTCTTCACGTGGCCCAACCACCGCATCGCGGTGATGGGCGGCAAGCAGCTCGCGGGCGTGCTCGACATCATCCAGCGCGACGCTGCGGCCAAGAAGGGCGAAGCGGTCGACGAGATGAAGCTCGGCGGCATGAAGCAGATGATCGAAGCCCAGGTCGACGCGGAGAGCGATCCGTTCTTCGCGACGGCGCGCGTCTGGGACGACGGCATCATCGACCCGCGCGACACGCGCACGGTCGTCGCGCTCTCTCTTTCCATCGCCCACACGAAGCCCGTCGAGGGCACCACCTCGTGGGGCGTGTTCCGCCATTGAGGATCGACCCATGAAAGAGATCCGAAAAGTCTTGGTCGCCAATCGTGGCGAGATCGCGGTGCGGATCTTCCGCACGTGCGAGCGCATGGGCATCAGGGCGGTCGCGGTCTTCTCCGATGCCGATGCCTCTTCTCTCTTCGTGCGTCGCGCGGACGAGGCCGTGCGCATCGGTGGCGCCGCGAGCCGCGAGTCGTATCTCGTGATGGAGCGCGTGCTCGACGCCGCGAAGAAGACGGGCGCTGACGCGATTCATCCCGGCTTCGGATTCCTCTCCGAGCGCCCCGACTTCGTGCAGGCGGTGCAGGACGCGGGGATCACCTTCATCGGCCCGTCGCCGACCGCGATGCGCGCGATGGGCCTCAAGCGCGAGGCCAAGCTCACCGCGAAGGCGGCGGGCGTGCCCGTCGTGCCCGGCTACACGGGACAAGACCAGTCCACCGACGGAATCGCGGCGGCGTGCAAGGACATCGGCTATCCGCTGCTCATCAAGGCGAGCGCGGGCGGCGGCGGGCGCGGCATGCGCATCGTGCGCGCAGCGGCCGAGCTGAGCGATGCGATCGAGAGCGCGCGGCGCGAAGCCGAGAGCGCCTTCGGCGACGGCACGCTCATCGTCGAGAAGTACGTCGAACGTCCGAAGCACGTCGAGATCCAGATCCTCGGCGACGAGCACGGCAACGTCGTGCACCTCTACGAGCGCGAGTGCTCGATCCAGCGGCGTCACCAGAAGATCGTGGAAGAGGCGCCCTCGCCTCTCTTGACCGCAGAGGTGCGCAGCAAGATGGGCGCCGACGCGGTGAAGCTCGCGAGGTCGCTCTCGTACAGCAACGCGGGCACGGTCGAGCTCGTGGTCGCGCCCACGGGCGAGTACTACTTCCTCGAGGTCAACACGCGCCTGCAGGTCGAGCACCCGGTCACCGAGGGCGTGATCGAAGGCTTGGATCTCGTGGAAGAACAGATCCGCGTCGCACGCGGCGAGAAGCTGCGCTTCACACAGGACGACGTCGCACGTCGCTGGCGCGGCGCGGCGATCGAGTGTCGTCTCTGCGCCGAAGACCCGCGCGAGGGCTACCTGCCGCAGAGCGGGCGCGTCGTCGACTTCACGTTCGATCCGAAGATCGCGTCGCAAGACTGGCTGCGCATCGAGACGGCCGTCGAGAGCGGCGACGAGGTGCCGGTCCACTACGACTCGATGATCGCGAAGATCATCACGCACGGCACGACGCGCACCGACGCGATCCAGCGCATGCGTCGCGCGCTCGCCTCGTTGAGCGTGCAAGGCATCCGCACGAACCAAGAGCTGCTGGAGTCCGTGATGCTCCACGCCGATTTCGTGAGGGGCGACGTCGACACGCACTTCCTCGAGCGCGAAGCAGCGACGCTCTTGCCCGAGCGCCCGTCGCTGCTCGCGCGCGCGGCGATCGCGGCGGCGCTCCACACGGATGCGATGCACGTCACGCGTGTCACGCCGCACGTCCCGAACGGATGGCGCAGCAACCGCTACGCGCCCGAGCGATCCGGCTGGAGCGAAGGCGATCGGAAGGTCGAGGTCGGGATCGTGCGCGAGCGCGACGGCTCGTTCGTCGTCACGGCGACGGGCGACGACATGCACATGGATCGCGTACGCCGTGTGCGCGCGAGCGCGAGCGACATCGTGCTCGAGGGGTCCGACGGCCACCTCACGCACGCGCGAATCGTCATCGATCGGGATCGCACGTTCGTCCGCCTCGAGGGCCGCTCGATCACGCTGCACGCGCTGCCGCGCTTCCCCGATCGCGACGCCGACGCCGCGGCCGACGGATGCGTCGCGCCGATGCCCGGCAAGATCCTCAAGGTGCTCGTCGAGAACGGCGCCACCGTCAAAGCGGGCGAGACGCTCGTCGTGATGGAAGCGATGAAGATGGAGCACGCCGTGAAGGCGCCGCACGACGGCATCGCGAAGGAAGTCCGCGCGAAGGTCGGCGAGCAAGTCGACGGCGGCGCGTTGCTCGTCGTGGTCGAGTAGATCGAGCAACTGGCATGCCGAGTCGCCACGGAATGCTTCCGTGGATGACGTGTTCTCCCTGCTTCAACGAGGGAGGCCTGGCCATGCGTCCGTCTTCGGCGGTGTCGGGGTTGGTGTTCGTGTCGTGTGTGCTGGCGTTCGTCGCCGTCGGCGTGGCGATCGCAGCGAGTGGGCATCCGCTCGCGCTGCCGGTCGCGCTCGTCTGCGGCGTGATCGTCGGCGGATTCCTCGGGGCAGCAGTGCGCGTCGTCGCCGAGTGGGAGCGCATGGTCGTGCTGCGCCTCGGCCGATTCTCGGGTGTGCGAGAGCCTGGGCTCAAGCTGATCATCCCGGTGGTCGACACGCCGATCTTCGTCGAGATGCGCACGCAGACCGTCGACATCTCGCGGCAGCAGACGATCACGCAGGACAACGTGCCGGTGATCGTCAACGGCGTGATCTTCTTCAAGGTGCAGGACGCGCAGGCCGCGGCGCTGCGCGTGCAGAGCTATCGCCAGGCGATGGTGCGTCTGGCGCAAGCGACGCTGCGCGAGGCCGTCGGCTCGCTCACGCTCGACGAGCTCTTGAGCAAGCAGGAGAAGCTCGAGATCGAGATCGCACACAACGTCGAGCGCGCGGGGCGCGACTGGGGCCTGCACGTCGAGTCGATCAAGCTCGAGGACATCGAGGTCCCCGAAGACCTGAAGAAGATGATGTCGCGTCAGGCGTCGAGCGAGCGCGAGAAGCGCGCGACGATCATCAAGGCCGACGGTGATCGTCAGGCCGCCGACGCGCTCTCGCAAGCCGCCAAGACGATGGCGGCGAGCCCGGGCGCGATGCAGCTGCGAACGCTGCAGACGATCGACGGTCTCGGCCCGAGCGCGTCGAACACCGTCGTGCTCGCGCTTCCGATCGAGCTGGTCGAAGCGCTGCGCACGTATCGTGATGCCGGCGAGCGCCTCGCCGCGGGCAAGTGAGACGGCCCGCGTGCAGGCGGGCTCAGTCGTGCAGAACCGCGTCGCATCGTGGACAGCGCCGCGGATACACGTACTGGCCCAAGGAGCCGTCGCACGCGGGACATCGCCAGAATATCGCCGATGTCGCGATGACGACGACGGCGACCGCTCCGATGGCGCCCAAGAACGCCCCCGCGGGCAAGTCGCTGCCCACGATCATCGCGCCCACCGCGAACAGGCCCGCGAGGATGCCGACTCCGAGGTTCAGCCGGACGCGTCGGCGGAATCGGCGCTTGATCTCTCGCGGGGAAAGCTCGTCGTCCACGTGCGGCCTCGTTCGTGTTCCTACGCGGGCGCGATGCGCGCCTTCCCCGCGGCAAGCGCGCACGGCGACGACGCGCCCGTCGTCCGTCTCGTACACCGCAGCTCGCTCGCTGGCACGACCTTCGCGCCGTGAGCGGCGGCAAGACGCACGTCCGAGGTCTCAAGCGTCCGGACAGGCCGCGGGCTCGCTCGCACGATCGCCGCGGGCGCGGAACGTCACCACGTCCGCGGGATCGACGTCACCTTCGCTGCCGTCGTACCAGCGCACGTGCAGTCGCTCGCCGAGCGTGAGCACGATGGCGTCGTAGGGCGTTCCGCTCCAGCGCGCTTCGATCGCGTCGCCGACGCGCAGCGGGAGCTGGCGCGTCGAGGCGCGCTCGACCTGGCGAGGTGTCCCGTCCGCATCCAGGATCGTCGCGGAGCTTCCTTCGCATGCGATCACGCGCCCGACGCGCGTGCGCGCGCCCTCGTCCACGAGCACGCGCTGCGGCGCGCAGCCGTGGACCACACCCGTGGCGGCCGCCTCGACGCTCTGCACGTCATCGAGATCGATCCACTGCTCGCTCTCGTCTTCCCAGCGCACGCGGACGAGCGCATCGCGCGTCCGAAGGATGATCCCGGGATACGGGGACTCGTTCCAGAGCGCCGTCACGTGATCGCCCGCCGACACGCGAAGCGGGTGCAGCTGAGAAGTCGCGACGTGACCTTCGGCGCCGCCCGAGAACGTCACGTGCGCCACGCCCGCCGAGCAGGAGTCGAGCATCGCGACGCGAGAGAGCGGAGCGACCTCGAGCGCGACCATGCGCGCGAGCGGTGTCGGAGCAGGAGGAGGTGGCGGTGGCGGCGTGACGACGGCCGGCGGAGGAGGCGCGACCGGCGTGCCGTGATGCAGGCGCGCGACGATGTCGCTCGTGGGAACGATCGTGCTCGCGCCGTTCAGCTCGAGCTCCGCGAAGTCGTCGAGAGCGCGCACGACCTGCGCCGTCACGATCGCGCCACTCGATCGCACGAGCACCGCATTGCCGGCGACGAGGCTCGCCCCGCCGAGCGCGCTCTCGCGCACCCACACGTCGCGCGCATCGTGCGTGTGCACCGCCACGAGACCGGTCTCGTTCTGGCCCGTCGTGTCGCCGAGCGTGTCGGCCTCCTCTCCGAGGATGGTGACCCGGCGCGTCTCGACCTGGACCGGTGAGCGCACGGCGGGAAGGACGGTGCACGCGGTGCCGAGAAGGACCAGGACGACGGCGAGGCGCTCGAGGCGGGCGATCATGGCCTCTTCGACGCGCGGCTCACGCACGAGCTTGGGCCGGGAATCGCTCGTTGATCAGGCGCGCGGACGCGAGCGCGCCATCTCGGCGATGCAGAGGCTGGCGGCGACTCCGACGTTGAGGGACTCGATGTTCCCCGATCCCGGAATGGCCACGACGGCATCACATGCGGCGCGGACGGCGCGAGACAAGCCTTCGCGCTCGTGGCCGAGCACGAGCACGAGCGGCCCGCGGAACGGGTGACCGAAGAGGCTGTCTTCTGCGTCGCTCTCGCCGCCGACCACGCGCACGCCCCGACCGCGTAGGCGTTCGAGCGTGTCGGCGAGATCGGTCGATCGCGCGAGCCGCAGATACTCGGCGCCGCCCTCGGCCACGCGGATCGCATCGGGCGCGAGCGCGGGATGCGGCGCGATCGATCCGAGCAGCGCGCCATCGAGCCCGAAGAACGCGGCGCTGCGCAGGATCGCGCCGACGTTGTACGGATTGCGGACGCGATCGAGCGCGACCGCGAAGCCGCGCGTGCGGATCAACGCGTCGGCGAAGTCGGTCGTGCTCACCCACTTGCGCGGTGCTGCGCGGACGACGAGCCCCTCGTGGTGCGTGCTCGAAGCGATGCGCGCGAGCTCGGTCTCCGGCAGCTCGTCGCAGGGCACGCGGCTCGCGGTCGCCCACGTGACGAGCGCGTCCACGTCCGCGCGACGCTCGCGCGCATAGCCGATCCGCGAGACGTCGTTCGGTCGCGTGCGGAACACGGCCATCGCCGCGCGGAAGCCGAAGACGATCTCGCCTTCCTTCTCCTTGCTCACCTTCGTTCGGTCGGGGGCGCTCGCGCGCTCCGGCATAGCTCGACGCGCCATCGCTACTCCATCCATCCGAAAGCCGCGCCCTGTGGGTCGTGGCACATGGCGCCGCGGCGACCATCCGGGCGCGTCACGACCCCGAAGACTTCGCCGCCGTTGTCCCGCACCGCCCCGAGCGACGCATCGAGAGAAGAGGTGCCGAAGAAGTGGAGCCAGTGCACGTGCACTTCGTCGCGCGCGCTCACGTCGGCGATCGCGACCTTCGCGGGCTCCCCCGGCGCGAACGAGAACGCAGGCAAGGCTCCGTACGGCGCAGGCAGCACGAGCGGTGCGGCAGGCGACCAGCCGAAGCGATCGACGTACTCGTGAATCGCGCGCCCCGGCTCGCGCGTGTTCAATAGATGGAGCACGACGCCCGCGTCGGGAGCGCCGGCATCGGCGGTCAACGCGACGGCCGCGCCGGTCGCATCGCGCAAGACGGGGCTGCCCGGTGCGCCGAGCCGCGTCGCACCAGCCGCGATCCATCGAGCGCTCTCGGCCGCGACGTCGACGGGACCGAGCGATCCGAGCCAGTGCGCAGGTGCGCCCCGCGCTCGGGCGGGCTCGGGCAGTGGCGCGATGGACAGATCGCTCCGGCCGAGGATGGCCTCGTAGAACGCACGCGCGCCGTCGACGTCGGTCGTGCGCAGCTCGCAGTACCGAAAGCGAACGCTCATCGCGCGCGAGACTACACGACGAGAGCGCGGCATGCTCCCAGCCGTGACGGACGACGATCACGAGACCTGGGATCCGCGCCTGCTCGATCGGCTGCCCGACGTGCGCGACGGCCTGACGCGTCTCGAGCGCGTGATCCTGTGGCAGCTCCACGTGACGCAGCGAGAGCGGAACGATCGCACGGCAAGAGTGCTCGTCCCGGAGGGCTCGAACGGGAGCGCGCGCAGCGCGCGGACGGAAGAGACCGGAGCGGACGAGCCGAACGATCGCAACGTCCCGACCGCGATGCTCTACGGTCGCGTGGCCGAGCACGTGAACGTCTCGGTCGAGGAGTTCCAACGGACGCTGCAGCGATTGGTCGGTGTGCGATGAGCGACGAAGCGCTGACACGCGAGGCGCGTCGCATCCAGCTACGCTACCAGCGCGAGGTCGTCGAAGCCTTCGGCCTCTGCCCGTTCGCGGCGAAGGCCCGCATCGATCTCGTCTCGCGCGAGGCCATCGTGCTCGACCCCGAGCCCACGCTCGACCGTGTGCTCCCCGAAGTGCGCGAGCTCGCGTACGTGGACGCGATCGAGGTCGCGTTCATCGTGCTCCCGCGGTGGAAGATCGATCGCGTCGGTCTCTCGCGCTTCGTGGAGTCGCTGCGCAGCGCGCACCAAGCGGAGCCGGGCGGTCTCGTGATGACGATGGAGGGCTTCCATCCCGACGCGGCGGCCGACACGTCGTCTCCGGGCGCGCTCGTTCCGTTCCTGCGTCGCACCGCGGACCCGACCATCCAGCTCACGCGCCTGAGCGTGCTCGATCGAGTGCGCGCGGGCGTCGGCGGTACGACCAAGTACGTCGACCCGACGACCATCGACGTGGCCGCGCTGCTCGCCGCGCCGCCGGAGCGCTCGCTCCATCAGCGGATCTCGGAGGCGAACCACCAGACGGTGTGCAGCCACGGAGCCGCCGCGATCGAGCGCGTGTACGACGCGATCCGCACCGATCGCGACGAGAGCTACGCGCGCGCCGAACGGGAATGAGAACGCGAACTTCACCCCTGAGGGTGAGAGGGCGATGGCGTATTCGTTCGTACCTCGATCGTCTCGCGATCCGTGGCAAACCTGTTCTCACGAATGTCGATCGTTGCGAGCGCTCCGGGGAAAGTGATGGTCGCGGGCGAGTACGCCGTGCTCTCGGGAACGAGCGCGCTGGTGCTCGCCGTCGGTGCGCGCGCGACCGCGACGCTGCGCTCGAACGATGACCGTTCACCCGCTCCGATCGCCGGCTCGCCCGCTCCATGGCCTCTGCCTCCGGAAGTGCTGCTAACCAAGCAAGAGGCCGAGCGTGCGCTCGGTGCCACGCCGATGGACCTGACGATCGACACGAGCCCGTTGCGCGAAGGAGACCGAAAGCTCGGTCTCGGATCGTCGGCGGCCGGCGCGGTCGCAGCGGCGGCCGCGGTGTTCGCGTCCGTCGGCATCGATCCGGCCACGGCGCGCGAGAAGATCTTTCGCGCCGCGCTCGCCGGCCATCACGCGGTCGCACCGCACGGCAGCGGCGCCGACGTCGCTGCCTCCGCGCACGGCGGACTGCTCAAGTATCGACGCGAAGGTGACTCCGTCGAGATCGCGCCGCGCGCGATGCCGCGCTCGCTTCGCATGTTGCTCGCGTGGACGGGAACGCCGGTGCGCACGAGCGAGCTCGTCGATCGCGTGCGCGCCCTCGCGGCGAACGATGCGCGCGCGCACGCTGCAGCCATCGGCGCGATCCACGACGCGGCCACGCAACTCGATGCCGCGATCGCGAGCGACGATGCGCGCGCGATGCTCGAGGCGACGCGCGCCCATCACGACGCGATGCGCGTGCTCGGCGAGAAGGCCGACGCGCCGATCGTGACGCCCTCGCTCGCCAAGCTCGCCGACATCGCGCGTGCGTTCGGCGGCGCGGCGAAGCCGTCGGGCGCGGGCGGCGGCGACGTCGCGCTCATGCTCGTCCCGAACGAAATCGATCTCGCGGCGCTCGGCGCCGAGCTCGCGCGGAACGATCTCCGCCTCCTCGACATCGCCATGGGCGCCGAAGGCGCGCGAACGGAGAGCTGAACGATGGTCACCTCTCGGATCCCCGGCTTCTACAAGGTGACGCTCGACGAGCGACGCCGCATGGCCGCTGCAGCGCTCGGCGTGCCGGTCGCCGAGCTCGATGACGCGCTCACGCTCGGAGGTCTCTCGGCGCGCACGGCCGACAAGACGATCGAGAACGTGATCGGCACGTACGCGATGCCGTTCGCGCTCGCGCTCAACGTGCAGATGAACGGGCGCGATCATCTCGTGCCGATGGTCGTCGAGGAGCCGAGCGTCGTCGCTGCGGCCTCGAACGCGGCCCGCATGATCCGCATGGGCGGAGGCTTCGTCTCGGAAGCGGACGCGCCGATCATGATCGCGCAGATCCAGCTCGATCAGGTCGCCGATCCCTCGAGCGCAGCGATGCGGATCCTCGGAGCCGCTGCCGAGCTACGCGAGCGTGCCGACGCGGCCGTGCCCAGCCTGATGTCGCGCGGCGGCGGCGCACGTGGGATCGAGGTGCGCGATCTCGGCGAGGGCTTCCTCGTCGTGCACGTGCTCGTCGACTGTCGCGATGCGATGGGCGCGAACCTCGTCAACAGCGTCGCAGAGGCGGTGGCCGATCGCGTCCGCGAGCTGGCGGGCGGACGGATGGGCCTGCGCATCCTCTCGAACCTCAGCGACCGCCGCATGGTGCGCGTGAGCGCGTCGGTGCCGCTCGAGGTGCTGGCCGCCGAAGGCTTCACGGGCGCGGAGGTCGCCGAGGGAATCGCGCGCGCTTCGCGCTTCGCCGAGCTCGATCCGTACCGCGCGGCGACGCACAACAAAGGGATCATGAACGGGATCGATCCCGTCGTGATCGCGACCGGCAACGACTGGCGCGCGGTCGAAGCGGGCGCTCACGCCTACGCCGCGACGCGCGGCGCGCACGGCGGATACGGCCCGCTCTGCACGTGGTCCATCGAGGGCGACGCGTGCGTCGCGAAGATGCAGATGCCGCTCGCGCTCGGCACGGTGGGCGGGACTCTGCGCGTCCACGATGCTGCGCAGCTCGCGCTCGAGATCGCGGGCGTGGCATCGGCGCAAGAGCTGGCGATGCTGGCGGCGTCCGTCGGCGTCGCGTCGAACCTCGCGGCGTTGCGCGCGCTCGCGACGGTCGGTATCCAGAAGGGCCACATGGCGTTGCACGCGCGCAGCGTGGCCATCGCAGCCGGTGCGACCGGCGAGCTCGTCGAGCTGATCGCGATGGAGATCCACGAATCGGGCTGCGTCACCGTCGAGGCCGCGCGCCTCGCGCTGCTCGCACGCTCGAGCGCTGGCCTCGCCGCCGCGGAGTAGCGCTCTCGGCTCCCGCTCGACGTCAGGGAACGGTGATCGTGATGCGCAAGCGCGTCGCCGCGGTTCCCGAAGGGAACGTCGCGCTCGTGATGTGGTGCTGCACACACGTGCGATAGGCCGCATCGCGGATCGGGCGCGCCGCCACGGTCGCGGTCGCATGTCCGGCGTGATCGACGGAGACGGTGACAGGCACCGCGCCGTGACCGGTCGTCGTGCACTGCTCGAGGCCCGCGCGACGGAAGACGTAGTCGAGCGCTTCCTGCGAGAGAGCACCGTGCACGCGATCGATGACGAACGCGGGCGGCGTGGGCTCCGCATGCGCCGGTGCGGATGGCGTCGTCGTGGTCGTCGTCGTGGTAGTGGTCGTCGTCGTCGATGACGTCGCGGGCGGCGTGAACGTCATCGTGAAGCGCACCTGCGCACCGCCCTCGGGCGCCTGCGGCGGGAGCGTGAACTCGTGCACGCGATCGTGCGCGCACGTCTCGAGCGCCGTGTCCCCGACGCTGGTCTCGGGTGTCACGCGGATCACCTGTCGCGCCGAGACCCAGAGCCGCAGGCGCAGATCGCCGTGCAGCCCGGGGTGCGTGGCGAGCTCGCGCGCGTAGCACGCGCGGATCGGAACGACCGAGGTCTCGATCGCCGCGTTCAGCACCGTGCGGTACTCGTCGGGCGGCGGATCGCCGTTCACGGTCAGATCATGGACGGTGACTGTCTGCGCGAGCGCGGGCGATGCGAGAGCAGCGAGAGCGAAGAGGGCGAGAGCGAAACGGGTCATGACGGTTTGGACGTTGCCACGCGCTTGCGCTTCATCGCAACCAGCGCGCCGAGACCGAGCGCCACGATCCAACCGGGGGCTCGCCGCGGCGTGCTCGCGCGACAGCCACACATCGGCTCGCATATGCACGGATTCGCTATGCCGGCATCCGGCGTCGTCGCCGCATCGGGATGCGTCACGCCCGCATCGGCCGGCGGCGTCCACGGCAGCGCCGCGCGCGCCGAGCTCGACACGTTCGTCGTGCCACCGCTGCGCGCGAGCAAACGTCCGAGCCAGTACGCAGCGACGATGTCGCCCGCCGGATCGAGCGTGCTCGATGCGCTGCCGTTCACGCGATGCGGATCCGATCGATGCTCGAAGTCGCTGTGCGG
>CAYSCF010000174.1:0-1102 GCA_964429305.1 uncultured Sandaracinaceae bacterium
CTCGAAGGGGAACGGGCCCATGCCGAGCAGGCCGTTCTCGCTGTGGAACCAGACGCCGAGGCCCTCGGGAAGATAGTCGGCGACGAGCGTCGGAAGACCGATGCCGAGGTTCACGATCGTGCCGGGCGCGATCTCTTTCGCGGCGCGCTGCGCCATCGCTTCCTTGTTCCACACCATCAGCCGGCCCTCTTCCGCGTCGTTTTGTACTCGAAGGCGTCCTCGTGCGTGGGCACGTGCACGATCGACGACACGAAGATGCCAGGCAGATGAACGTCGTCGGGATCGATCGCGCCGAGCTCCACCAGCTCGTCGCACTCGACGATCGAGCGCTTGGCCGCCGTGCACATGATGGGCGAGAAGTTCCGCGCCGTTCGGTAGAAGCGCAGGTTGCCGAACGCGTCGGCCTTCTTCGCACGCACGAGCGCGAAGTCCGCGTGCAGCGCGTGCTCGAGCACGTGCTCGCGCCCGTCGAAGATGCGTACCTCTTTGCCCTCGGCGACGACGGTGCCCGCGCCGGTCGGCGTGAAGAACGCCGGGATGCCGGCGCCCGCCGCGCGCAGTCGCTCGATGAACGTACCCTGCGGCGTCATCTCCACCTCGATGGTGCCAGCCGCCATCGCGCGGTGCAGCGCCTCGTTCGTGCCGATGTAGCTGCCGATGAAGCGGCGCACGATGCCGGCCTCGAGCCACGCGTTGAGACCCTTGCCCAGGTTGCCCGCGTTGTTGGAGATCAGCGTCAGATCGCGCACGCCGCGCTTCACGACGCCGGCGATCAGCTGCTCGGCGTTGCCCGAGAGCCCGAAGCCGCCGACCGCGATTCGCGCGCCGCTCTCGATGCCCTCGAGAGCGGCCTCGATCGATTCGCGCACCTTGTTCTGGTGCTTTCCGGACGTGCCCGATGAATTCATACCGCCGCGACTGTAGCAGGCGGCACGTACGGCAGAGCGTGGCTAAAGTGCGGCCGCTTGTTGCGCTCGTTCCGCTCGCGCCTCGCGCTGACCATCATCCTCTCTGCGATCCTCGCGGGTGGTCTCGGTCTGGCGATCCCTGCGTACGCGCGTCGTCGCGCCGAGGAAGCGATCGCGACGCGGCTCGGCCCGAG
>CAYSCF010000174.1:1202-14173 GCA_964429305.1 uncultured Sandaracinaceae bacterium
TCGCGTCTCGATCGCATCGAGCAACGCATCGGCCCCGTCTTCTCGGCGCGCGTGGACGATCTCACCGTTCGCCGCACCATCGACGGTACGCCGCACGACGTCGTCGCGGGCCTGCGCGCTTCCATCGAGCGCACGTCCGGCGCCGCCTACACGACCGAAGGACAAGGCGCCCCCGAGGGCGGCGGCACGCTCGGCTGGGATCTCGACGTCGCGCCGCACACGCCGACCGCGAGCGGCACGGTCACCTTCGATCGCGTCGCGCTCGCCGCGTTCGTGCCCTTCCTTCCCGAGTCGATCCCGTTCAGCGAGCCCGAGCGCGCGCACGTGAGCGGACATCTCGTGCTGACCACGACGAGCACCGAGCTCGTGCACGCCGAGGGCACGCTCGCGGTGGAAGATCTCGCGCTCGCGCATACGCGAATCGCGGCCGAGCCCGTACGGAACATCGCGTTCGCGCTGCACGGCGCTGCCGACATCACACCGAGCGAGCATCGCGTCGCCGTCTCGGCGCTCGATCTCACGATGGGCTCGGCGCGCGCGACGCTCGCGGGCACGATCGAGTGGGCAAGCGATCACTATCTCTTCGATGGCCGCGTCGCGCTCCCACGCACGAGCTGCGAGGACGCGGTGCACGCGATCCCGCGCGATCTTCTCGGCGACACCGCGTCGTTCCATCTCGTGGGCGACATCGCCGCGTCGCTCACCACGCACATCGACTCGCGCGATCTGCCGCACACGACGCTGCAGATCCAAGTCGCCGACGGCTGCACGTTCACGTCGTGGCCCGCATCGGCCGACGTCGGCCGGTTCGCCGGTGAGTTCGAGCATCGCGTGGAAGAGCCCGACGGAACGACGTTCGAGATGACGACGGGCCCGGGCAGCGAGGCGTGGACGCCGATCTCCGAGATCAGCCCGTTCCTCGTGCACGCCGTGCTCGCACACGAGGACGCGAGCTTCTTCGAGCACGCGGGCTTCGCGCCCTGGGCGATCCGCGAGGCGCTCATCCGCGATCTCACGGCGGGACGCTACGTCGCGGGCGGCTCGACCATCACGATGCAGCTCGTGAAGAACGTCTTCCTGCATCGCGAGAAGACGCTCGCGCGCAAGATCCAGGAAGTGCTCCTGACGTGGTGGCTCGAGACGCGGATGGACAAGGAGCACATCCTCGAGCTCTATCTGAACGTCATCGAGTACGGCCCCGACGTGTACGGGATAAGGCACGCGGCGGAGCACTACTTCGGTCGCTCGCCGGCGGATCTCTCACCGGCCGAGAGCGCGTACCTCGCGCTGATCCTGCCGAACCCGCCGCGCTTCCACGAAGAGCAGTACGTGGCGGGCGAGATCCCGCGGTCGTTCCGCAACCGCATCGCGAGCTTCGTGCGCATCTGCGGCACGCGCGGTCGCTACGACGAGGCGGCCGTCGCGTACGGCGTCGCCGAGGCCGAGACGCTCTCGTTCCATCGCGAGGGCGATCCGCCGCCGCCGCCGCGCACGACCGAAGGCGCAGTCGCATCGATCCCGCAGATCCAGTTCTTCTCGACCGTGCCGCTCGCGCGCCTCGCCATCGACGAGAGCGAGACCGACGACACGGGCGCAGCGGACGACGATCAGGGCGAGCCGGACGCCTGGGACGAGTGGAGCCCTTGAGAGGATGATCGCGCGCATCATCGCCGCCCGACGCGCAGTTCTCGCGGCGTTGCTCGTGCTCACGGCGCTCTTCGCGACGGCCATTCCTTCGCTCCAGGCGCGCTTCGCTCCCGAGGATCTGGTCGCGCCGGATTCCGCCGCGCGCGCCGACGCCGCGCGGATCGCGAGCGAGTTCGGCCCGGACGAGACACCTCTGGTGATCGTGCTCGAGGCCGCGCCAGGCGCGAGCGTGCTCGATGCCGAGCATCTGACGTGGCTGCATCGCACGGCGCGCACGCTCGCGTCGGACGCTGCCGTGGCGCGCGTGGAAGGGCCGACCACGACGCCTCTGCCGTTCACCGAGGACGTCGTGCTCGACGACGACGCGACGCTCGACACGCTCGGCGACGAGAGCGCGCCCGTCATCGGCACACCCGCCGAAGAAGAAGCGATCGCGGCGATCGTGGGCGCCGACCCGGTGCGTTTCCCGCTGGGTCTCATGTCGCTCGCCGAGCGCGGGCTACGGCGCGTGGTGGTCGCCCCGCTCGTTCCGCTCGATCGCGACGTCTCCGAAGGAGACGAGGCGCGTCTCGACGAGCGCCTAGGGCGAGAGCCGCTGCTGCGTCGACGCCTCGTGAGCGACGATCGACGCGTCGCGATCCTCGCGGCGATGCCGACCGCGGGCGTGGATGCGGCGAGGGCCGAAGCGCTCGTTCGTCGCGCGACCGAGCTGCTCGCGCAGAGCCCGCCGCCCAACGGCGCGCGCGCCTCGCTCTCGGGCCTGCCGTATCTGCGTGTCGTGATGCTCGATGCGCTCCACGCCGATCAGATCCTGTTGGTTCTGCTCGCGACGCTCGGGAGCCTCGTCGTGCTCGTCATCGGCACGCGCAGCATCGCCGGGGTCGTGCTCCCGATGGGCACGGTCGGCATCACGGTCGTCATCAGCGTCGGCGGGATGGCGCTCGCACACGTGCCGCTCGATCTGCTCACCAACATGATCCCGCCGCTGCTCGTCACGATCGGCCTGGCCGAAGCGGTCCACATGGTGCTGCGCTACGAGGACGAGCTCGCCGCGTGCGGCGATCGCGTGAAGGCCGCGACCGCGACGCTCGAAGCGATGTGGCTCGCGTGCTTCGTCACGACCTTCACGACGGCGATCGGCTTCGGCGCGCTCGTCCTCTCCGACACGGAGGCGCTGCGGCGCTTCGGGCTCGTGGCGGGGATCGCGAGCATGGTCGCGTACGTCGTCACGGTGCTCTTCGTGCCCACGCTCCTGCCTTCGTTCGGCGCACGCGCGCGCGCGAAGAGCGCGGCGCCGGACGTGCTCGATCGCGGCATCTCCTGGCTCGCGCGTAGCGCGGCCGCCTCTCCGCGCGCCGCGATCGGCGTGGCGACGGTGCTCTTCGTCGGGTCGCTCGTCGTCGGTCGGAACGTCGTCGTCGACAGCACGCTGCTCGACCAGTTCGCGGCCGGCTCCGACGTCGCGCGCGTCACGCATCTGCTCGAGCGCGAGCTCGATGGCGTCCGCAGGCTCACGATCGAGGTGCGCTCGACGGACGATGCGCGCACGTTCCGCTCGGCAGCCGGTCTCGGATCGCTCCGCACGCTCGCGGCCGACGTCGCCGCGGAAGAGGGCGTGCTGCGTGTCGGCGCCGCGAGCGATCTCGCGCTCTCGGCGCGCGCTCTCGTCGATCAGGACGACGCGAGCCGCACCGAGCCGTTCCACTCGGATGCCGAGGCCGTCGGCTTGCTCGACCTCCTCGTGCAAGGCGGCGACGCCGATCCGCTGGCGCGACTGCTCTCGCAGGATGGGCGCGCCGCGCGGCTCGAGGTCTGTCTCGCCGATCGCGGTGCGGCCCGCATCCTCGACATGCTCGATCGCGTGCGAGCGCGCAGCGAGGCGCTCGATCTGCACGTGGCGTTCGCGGGTGAGGCCTACGACGCGTCGCGCGGGCTCGATCGCATCGTCAGCTCGCTCGGCAGCTTCACGAGCGCGATCGTCCTCATCTTCGTCGTGATGATGCTGCTCTTCCGCAGCGTGCGGCTCGGGCTGCTCTCGATCCCGCCGAACCTGCTGCCGCTCGCGATGACGCTCGCGTACATGGTGCTGCGCGGCATCCCGCTGCACGCGGCGACCGTGATCGTGTTCACCGTCACGGCGGGCCTGCTCGTCGACGGCGCGACGCACGTCATCGCGCGCTTCCGCGAGGAGTGCGAGCACGGCGGCACCGCGCACGACGTCATGATGCGCACGATGCAGACGAGCGGCCGCGGCGTGGTGCTCAGCTCGCTCACGCTCCTGCTCGGCTACGGCGCGCTCTTGTTCTCCGCGTTCGAGCCGGTGCGCTTGTTCGGCGAGCTCAGCGCGGTCGCGATCGGCCTCGCGCTGATCGCGCAGCTCGTGCTCTTGCCAGCCGTGCTCGCGCGCTACGCCAAGCCGGATTGATCAGGAGATCGGGAACGAGCTGGGGATATCGGGGATGAGGAGGATGTCGGGGATGGGTGTATCCCCGACATCCTCCTCATCCCCGTCATCCCCCGCTTGTTCCCGCCGTTCGTCTCTTACAAGCCCGCGCGGCCCGCGAGCGTGATCTCCCAGTGGCCGTCGGTCGGGAAGACGTCGAAGGTCGCGTCGAAGCCGACGCTGTAGAACGTTCCGCTCGCCGCGAGGCGCATGCCCGCGTTGCGATGGGACGAGCCCGTCGCGCCCGAGTCGACCACCTGGAACACGGCTCCGAGGCCGGCGGACAGCGCGGGCGGCACCACCATCGACCACGTCGTCGCCTCGAGCAGGACGGCGATGTTCGCGAGGTCTCGGAAGTTCGACTCGATCGACGCGCCGAGCACCAGGATGTCGGTGAAGCCCAACTCGTAGCCCGCGCGACCGCGGAAGCTCCACGGGCCGTTCGCGGGATCGACCTCGGCGCCGACCGCGATGTACGGGCCGCCGTGTCGCACGATGTCGGGCCCGTTGCCTTGCTCGAGCGTGATCTCCACGTCGGCGGCGGCGGTGGTGCCGACGGCGGCCGCATCGCGCACGAGCGAGTGCTCGCCGCCTTCGTGCGTCGCCTGGAAGCGCTCGTCCGGCGTCTTCAGCGTCCAGCCTTCGGGAAGGTGCGCGCGGATCTCGATCTGTCCGAGCGAGGCGAAGTCGCGACGCACCGGCCGCGAGTAGAGAAGCCTGCGCACCTCGTGATGGATCTCGGTGGCCAAGAGAGGGTGCCGCGCCGTCAGACCATCGATGGCTCCTCCGAGCCCGCCCGACGAGTGCGGCGGCGCCAGCTCGAGACGCCCGTGCAGCGTCACCTCGCGCTCGGCGCCGGGCGCCACGATCGCGTCGAGCGGATGCACCGTCGGCGCCTCGGTCTCGGTTCCGTCGGGCAGCGTCATCGTGAACGGCGCGACGCGCTCGATCGTCACCGTCATCGGCGCGTCGACTTCGGTCTCGGTCGGATTGCCGAGCGTGATGAGCACCGTGACGTCGCAGTCGAGCGTCGTCTCGCCGGACAGATCGCACGTGATGTCGACCAGCTCGCGCCGCACCTCGAGCGTCGTCTCCGCGCGCGATCGCAGCGCGCCGAAGCGCGGCGCCGTCTCCTGTCGCGGCTGGGCGAGCGCCGGGCTCGCCACGAGCGCGATTGCGAACGAGAGCACCGAGAAAGAGGTACGCGTCACCGGGCCCGACCATACCGCGCGCCTGCCGCGGAGCCATCGTTGTTGCGGTCGCCGCTTTGTTGACCGGATCCAGGCAGAACCGTTAGTCGGGAGAGCCGCTCACGATGCCTCGCCTCGTCCACGTCGCGCTCTCGATTCGGAAGGCCGCACGCGCGTCGATCGGCTTCGTGCTGGCCGGCGTCTTTCTGCTGCTGCCGGTCCTCGGCGTGTTCCGTCCGGAGGCGCTCGGGCTCGAGCACGTGGTGATCGCGCTCGCGTGGGCGGGCCTGCTCGCGAGCCGCGCGAGCAAACGCAAGCCGCGCGCCGAGGTCGACAACGACGCGGCTCGTCGCGAGGCGCTCATGCGCGATCTCGAGATCGGTCTCGATCTCCTCGCGGGCACGCACGCGGCCATCCAGGCGCTCGGCGGCCTCGAAGGCCCGCTCTATCCGCTCGTCTACGTTCTCGTCGCGTTCTTCGCATCGTTCGCGGTGCGTCCGGCCGGCTCGATCCTCGTGCTCGCAGCGATCGGCTACGAGCTCGTGCTCTGGCTGACGATGCCCGTGATCGATGCCCATCGCGCGGCGCTGCACGGCGTGTTCATCCTCTTCTTCGGCATCCTGAACCTGCTCTTCACGCGCGCCGAGATCGCGCGCGTCCGCGAGCGCAGCAACAAGGAGCGCCAGGCCGAGAAGCAGCGCATCGCCGACGACGTGAAGCTCTTCCGGCTCGTCGGCGCGCCCAGCGTGGGGATCGATGCCGCGCGCGGTCCGCTCACACAAGCCGACGGCGAGCACGACGAGAAGGCGCAGCGCGCGAGCATCGACGAGGTGCGCAGCTCGCTCTTCCACGTGCTCGAGCTGCTCAAGCGCACGCTCGAGCTCAACACGTGCGTGCTGCTGTTCACGACGAGCGAAGGACGCCTGCGCATCGTCGAGCTCGTGACGGACTCGGACGACGTCGCGGAAGGGCCCTTCGAGTCGGGCGCGGGCGCGGTCGGCGCGGTCGCGACGCGCGGCCTCACGATGAACCTCGAGCACCTCAAGCCCGGCTACAAGGGGCTCTGCTACTACCGCGGCCCGTCCACGGTCAGCGCGTTCCTCGGCGTGCCGGTCAGCGAGAACGGACAGCTGCGTGGCGCGCTCTGTGTCGATCGCATCGAGGATCGTCCGTTCTCGCCGCGCGAAGAAGCGGTGCTCCAGCACGCGGTGGTCGAGGCGCTGCGCGCGATCCGGAACGAGCGCGTGTTCGTGCAGCTCGAGCGCACCAAGCGCGAGCAGACGATGCTCTTCCGCGCATCGCGAGAGCTCGGCGCGGCGCTCACCGAAGAGCAGGTGATCGAGGCCGGCCTCGGCGCGGCGTCGGGCCTCGCGCGCTACGACTTCGCCGCGATCACGCAGTACGACGAGGCCAAGGGCGCCCACCGCGTGCTCGTCGCGGTCGGTGACGGTGCCGAGATCGCGCGCGGTCTCTCGTTCAAGGACAACGCGTCGCTCACGGCGATGGTCGTGAAGAACAAGCACTACCTTCCGTACCGCGGCGAGTACGACGCGCGGCAGCAGACGCTCTTCACGACGAAGGCCGCGCTGCCGGAGATGCACTCGGTGCTCGTGCTCCCGCTCGTCGTGCGCGACGAAGTGCTCGGCACGCTGGTCGTCGCGGCGCGACGCGCGCATGCATACGGCGACTCGGTGCGCCCGACGCTCGAGGTGCTCGGCAACCAGCTCGCGACGTCGCTCTCGAATGCTCGCGCGGTCAAGCGTCTCGAAGAGATGGCGACGACCGACGGTCTCACGGGCTGCCTCAACAAGCGCACGTTCCTCACCGATCTCGAGTCGAAGATCCGCTCGGCCGCGCGCTTCAAGAAGAAGCTCTCGCTCATCGTCACCGACATCGATCACTTCAAGAACGTGAACGACACGTACGGTCACGCGACGGGCGACGTCGTCATCAAGGAGCTCGGCGCGATCTTGAACCGCATGAAGCGCGAGACCGATCGTGTCGCGCGCTTCGGTGGCGAAGAGTTCTGCGTGCTCTGCGAGGAGACCGACACCGACGGCGCGATGCTGCTCGCCGAGCGCATCCGCGAAGAGCTCGGCAAGACGATCTTCCAGACCGAGCTCGGCAAGCTCAAGGTCACCGCCTCGCTCGGCGTCGCCACCTTCCCGCGCGACGCGGCCGACGAGAAGGGCCTCTTCGAGATCACCGACAAGGCGCTCTACGCAGCCAAGCACGGCGGCCGCAACCGCGTGTGCACCGTGAAGGACCTCGGCGGCCACGCCGCCGCGTGAGCGTGTTATCTTCCTACCCGAGGTAGGAAGAATGCCGGTCGTGAAGGTCAGCGTGGCGATCGAAGCGGGAGACCTCGCGTGGGCGAAGAAGCGGGCGAAGCGCGAGAAGATCCCGCTCTCGAAGGTGTTCACCGAGATCCTGGCGCACCAACGCCGTATGGATGCCCTCGATCAGTTGCTTGCCGACATGGCCCGACACGGTCCGCCGATCACGCAGGCAGAGCTCGATGCGGTGAATGCCGAACTGGAGGGAACGAGTGACCGGCGTGACGTTCGACACCGGAGTGCTGATCGCGCTCGAGCGCGCCAGCGCAAGTCAGTCCGAGCGGCGGGCACGCGTCGTTCTGGCGAACGTAAGGCGGCGTGAGCTCCGCATCACCGTGCCGAGCGTCGTGATCGTCGAGTGGTGGCGGGGTCAGAGAGGGCCAGCCGCCCATGTCCTGGCTGGCATGACAGTCGAGCCACTCGATGAGGCGCTCGCGCGCGTCGCAGGCGAAGCGCTCGCCCGGGTGAAACGCAGCCCGAGCATCGTGGACGCCGTAGTCATGGCTTCGGCCGCGCGGCGCGGCGATGTCGTCTACACCGCAGACCTCGCGGACCTCGAATCGCTGCGCGTCGCCTTTCCCACGGTTCGCGTGCTCGCCGTTTAGTCGGAGCGGAAGCCACCCTCGCTGTCGTTTGGATCGCCCAAAGCGTTTGCGATCTCGTTATCATCGCGGCCGGGCCCCGGAACCATGGCGACGATGACCACCAAAACAGCGGCGAAGTCGGCAAAAGACGCGTACCTCGGCAAGGTCGTCGCAGGGCGCTATCGCCTCGAGGCCCTGCTGGGCGAAGGCGGCATGGGTGTCGTCTATCGCGCCCGTCACGTGCTCATCGATCGCGTCGTCGCGCTCAAGCTCATCCGCCCGGACCTGCGCGGCGAGACGCATCTGCGGGCGTGGATGCTGCGCGAAGCGCGCGCGGCCAACCGCGTCGATCACGCGCACATCGTCGAGATCCACGACGTCGGCGAGACGGAAGAAGGCGAGCTCTATCTCGTGATGGAGCTGCTCGTGGGCTCCTCTCTCTCGAGCGAGATCGGCAAAGGGCCGATGCCCGTCGCGCGCGCGACCGACGTGCTCGAGCAGATGTGCGCCGCGCTCGCACGCGCGCACGATCTCGGTGTCGTCCACCGCGATCTCAAGAGCGACAACATCATGCTGACGGCCAAGGGTGGTCGTCGCGACTTCGTGAAGATCCTCGACTTCGGGCTCGCGGCGCTCGCGCGCGATCCGCGCCTCGCGCCCAAGGGCGCGGTGTTCGGCACGCCCGAGTACATGGCGCCCGAGCAGGCGCGCGGCGACGACGCGATGCCCGTGAGCGATCTCTACTCGCTCGGCATCCTCTTCTTCGAGATGACGACGGGCCAGCTCCCGTTCCGCTCGAGCGATCGCGACACGCTGCTCGAGATGCAGAAGACGGGTCTGGCGCCTCACCCGCGCTCGATCGTGAAGGATCTGCCGGAGCAGGCCGAGAAGATCATCCTCAAGCTGCTCGAGAAGGATCCGAAGAACCGCTTCCGCGACGGCCACCATCTCCAGGAAGAGCTCAAGGCGTTCCAGCGCACGCTGCCGAGCACCTACGAGCTGCAGCCGAACGATGCGCCGCCGCCGGCCGCGCCGCCGCCACCGCCTGCGCAGACGCCGGGCGTGGTCGAGTGGTCGCGTCGGTCCGCGTACTTCTCGCGCATGATCGCGCGCGCGTATCCGAACGGTCGCGTGCCCGACGAGCTACAGCACGCGGGCGATCAGCTCTGGGAGGTGTCGGCGCGTGCGTCGCGTCTCGAGGGCGAGCTCGCGAGCCATCAGCGCAAGCTCGACGCCATCGAGCGACGTGGTCGTGCGCTGCGCGCGGAGATCGGTCGTAAGGTCGAGGAGCTCGCCGAAGAAGAGTCGCGCACGCTGCGCGAGGCCTCGGCGGAGCGCGAGCGATCGACGCGGGTCAAGACGCGCATCGATCAGGAGCGTGCGCTCTACGACACGGCGAGCAAAGAGACGCTCGCGCACGAGCGTGCGGGCGACGGAGCGCGCTGGCGCGTGGCGTTCGAGGCGGCGACAGCGAGCCGCAGCAAGGCCGAGGTCCTGACGGACGTGATGGCCGATCACGATCGGCGCGCGACGCAGAAGGAGCGCAGCGCGCAGGATCTACGAAGGCAGATCGACGAGCTCCGCGCGCAGCTGCAGCGCTACGGCGATGCGCTGGAAAACGATCTCGCTGCGGGCCGCGAGCGCATCGCGTCGCGCGTGAAGGAAGCGCTCGGCTACGAGAAGACGTTCACCGATTCGTCGGCGTTGCTCTTGAATCACCTCAAGGGCCGTCCCGAGTGCAGCGAGCTGCTCGAAGAGATGCGCCGCGAAGAGGCGAGCTTCCAGCTCGGCGCGAGCGGCCACTCGCGCGCCGATCAGACCGGCGCGTTCAAGGCGATGACCGGCGGCTGATGAAGCGATCCGAGCGATCGATTCCCAAGGCGACGGCGACTCCGACGACGGCGCCTGCGATCAGATCGCTCGGCCAGTGCACGCCGATGTAGACGCGCGAGATCGAGACGAGCGCTGCGTAGAGCGCCGCGATGATTCCCGCGCGCGATCCGAAGCGCATCCAGATCCACGCGGCGCACGCCGCGCATGCCGCTGCGGTGCCGGAAGGAAACGACGTGCTCGTCGGCGGTGGCACGCGGCCGAGCACGTGCAGCTGGCTCGCGAGCGCGGCGATGGCGGTCGGGCGCGGCCGTGCGATCAACGGCTTGATCACGGTGTCGCTCGCGAAGAGCGCGACGAAGAAGGCGAGCCATCCGTCGCGCATGGAAGCGAGATCGCGTGGGGATCGTCTCCAGCCGCCCAGTGCCACCAGGGCGATCAGAAACGCGAACAGGCCCCACTCGCCGAGGAAACCCACGACCGGATCGAGCGCCGGCGAGCGCAGTCCGTTGATCGCGAGCAGCAGGCTCTCGTCCATCGCGCAGGCATAGCAGGGGTCACTCCACACCGAGGCAAGCCATCGATTTCACACCGGACCGGCGGCAAGATGGAATTCGACGAATCCATCCATTTCTACGATGGTTCCTCGTTCGGTGACGAAATGCACATCCTGTCGCCGGAACGGCGTCGTTTCGAATACTTGTGAGGGTGTGGAGTGTCCCCGGTGTGCGGACGCGATATATCCCCGCGCGTGACCGATCCGATGCCGAAGATCTCTCCGATGCGAAGCGCGCTCGCCGTGCTCGCCGGGATCGTCTCGCTCGGGATCCTGAACGTGCTCTTCATGATCGTCGCCGGCAGCGCGCTCGCGCCGCTCTATCCGCCCGGCACTTTGCCGACGACGGCAGGGCTCGCGCTCATGATCGGCTCGGGCGTCGTCAACGGCGCGCTCGGAGGTCTGCTGACGGCGCGCATCGCGCAGAGCGCTCCGTTCGCACACGCCGCGCTCCTCATCGGCGTCTGGGGCGTCTACACCGTCGGCGCGATCGATCAGCTGACTCACTATCCCGGTTGGTTCGTGATCGGGCTCCTCCTCGCGACGCCCATCGGATGCCTCGCGGGCGCGGCCCTCGCGCGCCGGACCGCGAGACCGAAGTGAGCTTCACGTTCGCGACGGAGCGCTTCGCGATCCGCGGTGAGTTCCGCATCGCGCGCGGCGCCAAGACCGTCGCCGAGGTGCTCGTCGCCACCCTCGAGCGCGATGGCATCATCGGGCGTGGAGAGTCGGTGCCCTACGCGCGCTACGGCGAGACGCCGGACGAGATCGCCCGTCAGATCGAGGCGCATCGCGGGCTGCTCGACACGCTCGCCGATCGCGAGACGCTGCGCGAGAAGATGCCCGCGGGCGCACTACGCAACGCGATCGATCTCGCGCTCACCGAGCACGCGGCCAAGCGGCGCGGCATCGTGTCCCCGCGAATCGAAGAGGTGCGCTCGGCGCTCACGCTCTCGCTCGCCGAGCCCGACGCGATGGCGCGTGCCGCATCGACCATCGCCGGCACGCTGCTGAAGCTCAAGCTCGCGGGCGATGGGCGCGACGCCGATCGCGTGCGTGCGGTCCACGAGGCGCGCCCCGACGCCGAGCTCTGGCTCGACGCGAACGAGGGTCTCGACGTCGATCGCTATCGCGCGCTCGTGCCGCTCCTCGGGGAGCTGCCGATCGTGCTGCTCGAGCAGCCGTTCCCGGCGAAGGACGACGCCATCCTCGGCGAGCTCCCGCGACCAGTCCCGATCTGCGCCGACGAGTCGGTGCACGACCGCGCTTCGCTCGCCTCGCTCGCCGATCGCTACGACGCGATCAACGTGAAGCTCGACAAGACGGGCGGCCTCACCGAGGCGCGCGATGTCGTACGCGAGGCGCAGTCGCTGGGCCTCGAGGTCGTGATCGGCTGCATGGTGTGCACCTCGCTCGCGCTCGCACCGGCGTTCGTGCTCGCCGCGAGCGCGGACTTCGTCGACCTCGACGGAGCGCTCTTCCTCGACGCGGATCGCGCGGGAGGGATCGTGCTCGAGGACGGGATGATCCGCGCGCCGGATCGATCGCTCTGGGCGGGCTGATCGCACGCGGCGATCAGAAATTTTACGCGGGAACCCAGGAGTGAAGGAACCCAAGAGGGAATTTTTCTAGCGCCTCCTGGGTTCGAGGGTTCCCGCGCAATCCACTTCACTCACGTCGACTGATCTACGAATCGCGATCGATCGAGATCTACCAATCGTTTCTTCGCGCGTGTCGATCGTCGTTTTCACGCGTGATCTCGACGGAACGCGGCCTGCTCAGCCTCCCTCGGTCCCGCGTGTCGCGGGCGAGGAGAAGCCCGCATGCGCATCCGACTCGGTCGTCGTTCCCAGAGCTCCATCCCCCTCGGCATCCTCGGTGTGATGGCCGCGCTCGGCGCCGTCGTGCTCCTGCGCTCGCCGACGGCCGCCGACGTCCCCACGCCTCCCGCGACGACGACGACGACGCCGACCACGACGCCGACGTCGCGCGTCACGCTGAGCGGTCCGGCGATCGATGGCGTGCTCGCGTTCGGCGAGGGCGGTCTGCTCGCGTCGGGCTCGAGCGACGTGCTCGCCGAGCTGCGCCTCACGGGCCTGCAGCCCGAGACCTCCGCGCCGCGCTCGCCCGTCGCGCTCTCGGTCGTCATCGATCACTCGGGCTCGATGAGCGGCGACAAGATGCGTCAGGCCGACGAGGCCGTCGTGACGCTCCTCTCGCGCATGCACGACGAGGACTGGCTCTCGGTCGTCGTCTACGACGACAACGCCGAGGTGCTGCAGCCGCTCGCGCCGGTCGCCTCGCTGCGCGAGACGCTGCCCGCGCGCGTCCGCGCCGTGCAGGCCGACGGCGGCACGAACATCCCGCTCGGTCTCGATCTCGGCG
>CAYSCF010000175.1:0-1922 GCA_964429305.1 uncultured Sandaracinaceae bacterium
CCTTCGCGGATCGCCAGACGCGTCGCGGCGAGGCCGCTCTTGCCCAGACCGACGACGACGACGTGTTTGCCTTCTAGGTTCATCGCCATGGCGTCACCGCAGCTTCAGCGTCGCGAGGCTCGCGAGCGCCAGCATGATGGAGATGATCCAGAAGCGGACGATGACCCGAGGCTCGGGCCAGCCACGCTTCTCGAAGTGGTGATGGATGGGCGCCATCAAGAAGATGCGCTTGCCGAAGAGGCGGAAGCTCGCGACCTGCGCGATCACGCTGACGCCTTCGACGACGAAGATGCCGCCGAGCAGGATGCTCAGCAGCTCGTTCTTCGTGAGCACGGCGAGCATCCCGATCCCGCCACCGAGCGCGAGCGCGCCCACGTCGCCCATGAAGACCTGCGCCGGGTACGTGTTGTACCAGAGGAAGCCGAAGCCCGCGCCGAGGATGGCGCCGCAGAACACGCTCAGCTCCGAAGCGCTCGCGAGCGCAGGAATGCCGAGGTACTGCGCGACGGACGCGCCGAAGAGCACGAGGCCGGTGATGTACGCGAGGATCGCGTAGACGCCGGCGTTGATCATCACGGGGCCGATCGCGAGGCCATCGAGACCGTCCGTGAGGTTCACGCAGTTGCTCGTCGCGACGAGCACGATGGCCGCGAAGATCACGTAGAGCCACGACGGCATCACGAAGGCGTAGTGCGCGGGCGCGAGCAGATCGGGATAGTGCTCGGCGCGGAACGCGACGAAGGGCACCGCGAGGTGGTTGCGGAGCACGATCCAGTCGGCACCGAGGCCCACCTGGCCGTACCAGAGGTAGCCGCACACCGCGAACGCGACCGCGAACTGGAAGAGCAGCTTGTAGCGACCCGCGAGGCCGCCGGTGCTCTTCTTCGTGATCTTGAGCGCGTCGTCGATGTAGCCGACCACGCCGTACGCGACCGTGACCAGCAGCGTGAGCCACACGCTGGTCGACGTCGGATCGGCCCACGCGACGGTCGAGACGACGAGCGCGAAGAGGATGAGGGCGCCGCCCATCGTCGGCGTGCCCGCCTTGCTCAGGTGGGACTCGGGCCCGTCCTTGCGAACGACCTGACCGACCTGACGGCGCTGGAGGCGCGCGATGAACCACGGATAGAGGCCGAACGTCACCGCCATCGCGGTGAGCGTGGCCGCGAGCACGCGGAACGGAACGTACCGGAGCACGTTCAGGAAGTTCAGCTGCGGCGCATACGGATAGAGCAGCGCGTAGATCATGCGTGCTCCTTCGCCACGGGCGCGGCCAACGTCCCGGCGCTCGACGTCCGCGTGAGGATGCCTTCGACGACGCGCTCCATGCGCATGCCCCGAGAGCCCTTCACGACGACGACATCGCCCTCGATCAGGAAGCGACAGACCTCGTCGACGGCCTTCATGGGGTCGTCCACTTCGATCACCAGGTCGGCGCCCATCTCGCGCGCCTCGTCGGCCGCCGCGCGCATGCGCTTTCCGCACGCGACGAAGAGCGAGACTCCTGCGACCGCGACGTGCTCGCCCACGAGCGCATGCATCTCGTTCTCGAGCGCACCGAGCTCGAGCATGTCGCCGAGCACGGCGACGATCCGCCCGTTCGTGGCGCGCGCGATCTCGGTGGCGGTATCGATGGCGTTGATGACCGAGCGCGGCGACGCGTTGTAGCTGTCGTCGAGGATCACCGTGTTGCCAGGCCCGGGAATCGGGCAGAGCCGGCCCGGCTCGGGCTTCAGCGCGGCGAGCGCGTGCGCCGCCACGTCGAGATGCGCGCCGCTCCACACGACGCGAGCGAGCGCGATCGCAGCGCCCGCGTTCTTCGCGGCACCCGCGCCGAGCAACGAGAGCTCGATGACGAGCTCCGCGTCGCCTCCGATGCGAAACGAGACGTTCTGCCCGTCCGCGCGCGGCGATCGCGAGAC
>CAYSCF010000175.1:1932-14083 GCA_964429305.1 uncultured Sandaracinaceae bacterium
CGATCCGAACGTCGGCGTCCGCGTGGCGGCCGAAGCCGATCTTGTGGCGCGCCTCGGAGGCGGCCACGTGCGGCGCGAGCAGCGGCTCGTCGGCATCGTAGATCGCGGTTCCGTCTTCCGGCAGCGACGTCAGCAGCGCGCCCTTCTCGCGGGCGACGCCCGAGACCGAGCCGACGCCCTCGGTGTGCACCGGCGCGACGTTCGTGACGATGCCGATGTCGGGTCGCGCGATCGCGCAGAGCTTCGCGATCTCGCCGGGCACGTTCATGCCCATCTCGACGACGGCGAGCTTCGTGTGCTCGGGATCGATCGTGAGCAGCGTCCGCGGGACGCCGACGAGGTTGTTGAGGTTGCCCTCGGTCGCCGTGATCGTCTCGCGCGCGCGGAGCACGGCGGCGCACATCTCTTTCGTGCTCGTCTTGCCGACGGATCCGGTGATGCCGATCACCGCGCGAAGGGCGCCCGCGCGCTCGCGGGCCCACGTCCCGAGCTTTCCGAGCGCGACGAGCGTGTTGTCGACGCGCACGACACCGGTCGTCTCCGGCACGTTCACGTCACGGCTCACCACGACGAGCGCCGCACCGCGCCGAGCGACGTCGACGACGAACGTGTGCGCATCGTGACTCTCGCCGACGAGCGCGACGAACACGTCGCCCGGGCGCACCTCGCGCGAGTCCGTGCACACGCAGCAGGGATCGCTCGGCCTCGGGCCGATCTGCACGTACGTCCCGCCCACGATCGTCGCCAGATGCGATCCGTCGACGATGTGCACGGCATTGCGGGGCAGCGGCGTGGCCATCACGCAGGTCCCTTCACGACGCGCGCGATCGCCGCGCGCGCTTCTTCGCGATCGTCGAAGTGATGCTTCGTCGTACCGACGATCTGGTAGTCCTCGTGCCCCTTGCCGGCGATGAGCACGGTGTCGCCGCTCGTCGCGCGCGAGAGCGCGAGACCGATCGCCGCGCGGCGGTCGACCTCGACGACCGTCTCCTTCGCGGTCGTCACGCCGGGCAGGATCATGTCGACGATCGAGCGCGGATCTTCCGTGCGCGGGTTGTCACTCGTCACCACGCAGACATCGGCGCGCGCCGCGGCGGCCTCGCCCATGAGCGGACGCTTCGCCTTGTCGCGATCGCCGCCGCATCCGAACACGACGAAGAGCTTGCCCGGTGTGATCGGCCGCAGCGCGTCGAGCGCCTTCGCCACCGCGTCCGGCGTGTGCGCGTAGTCGACGAAGACGGCGACGTCGCGCGGATCCTCGACACGCTCGAGACGGCCGGGCGCGCCTACGACCTTGCCGAGCGCGAGCTCGATGTCCTCGGCGCTCGCACCGATCGCGCGCAGGATCCCCGCGGCGAGCAGCAGGTTGTCGAGGTTGTGCGCGCCGACCATCGGCGACTGGAGCAAGACGCTCGGGCGGCCCTCCTGCGAGAGAACCGCGCGCGTGCCGGCGCGCGACATCGTCCACTCGCTCACGCGCATGTCGGCGCGCCCGTTCGTGCGACCGACGGTGAGCACGTCGGTGACGCTTCGGTCGATGCGCGTCGCGAGCTCCATGCCCTTCGGATCGTCGACGTGGATGACCGCCTTGCGCGGGCGCAGCGCGGTGAAGAGGCGCGCCTTCGCGTCGAAGTACGCCTCCATCGTCCCGTGGAAGTCGAGATGGTCCTGCGTGAGATTCGTGAACGCCGCGATCTCGAAGTGGATGCCGTCGGCGCGATGCAGCGCGAGCGCGTGGCTCGAGACCTCCATGATCAGATGCGATGCGCCAGCGTCGACCATGCGCCGCGCGAACCGCGCGATCTCGTCACCCTCGGGCGTCGTGAACGCGCTCGCTTCCCGGAAGCCCGGGCCGCGCGTCTCGACCGTGCCGATGAGCGACGGCTTGCTGCCCAACGCCACGAGCGCTTCGTCGACGATCCACGTCGTCGTGGTCTTCCCATTGGTGCCGGTCACGCCGATGCACTGCAGCTGCGCAGTGGGATCTCCGTGGACCGCATGGGCCGCGAGCGAGAGCGCCTTGCGGGCGTCGTCCACGCGCAGGCTGGCGACCGCAGCTTCGACGTCGGTCTCGGCAGCGACCGCTGCGGCGCCGCGCGCGATCGCATCGGCCACGAAGCGTGCGCCATCGACCTGGGCGCCCGGGATCGCGACGAAGAGATCGTCCTTCTGCACGCGTCGCGAGTCGTGCTGCACGTCGCGGACGAGCGTCGCGCGATCGCCGCGGATCGACCTCGCGATGCCGCGATCGACGAGCGTGCCGAGGTCGAGCGTCACTGCGCCCTCTCCTCTCGCGCATGCGTTGCGAGCGCGACGCGCGCGTCGGCCTGCGTCTCGACGGAAGCACTCTCGTCGATCAGCGGCGTCTCGGCCTCGCTGTCCTCGCGTAGCGCGCCTGGGCGCTCGAGCACCACGTGCACGACCGCGCCACGCGGGAGGATCGTGTGCGCCGCTGGCGTCTGCGACGTCACTACGCCCGCGCCCTCGATCTCGCCGACGAGACCGACGTGCGCGAGATCGACGAGCACGCGACGCGCCGTCTCGCCGTCGAGGTCCGGAACGAGCGTCTCGTCGTCGGTCGGCTCCAGAGGTGCGACCGCGACCGTGTCGCTCGAGGCCTCTGCGACTGCGGCATGCCGGAGCTCGGAGCGCAGACGCGCACGCTCGTGCGCCTCGCGCGCCAGATCGGCGAGCGCATCCCCGCTGCCCACCGGTGGCACGCCGAGATGACGCAGTGCCGCTTCGCCCACGCGTCGGAAGACCGGACCGGCGACCTCGCCACCGTAGTGGCTGATGATCGGCTCGTCGATGATCACGGCGATGACGAGACGCGGCGACTCCGCGGGAACGAACCCGACGAACGAGGCCGTCCAGCGCGCGAGCGGATCGCTCTCGGCCCGATAGCCGCCGTGGACCTCGTCGGCCTTCTGCGACGTGCCCGTCTTGCCCGCGACGAGATAGCCGGGGATCGCGGCCTCCGCGCCCGTGCCCGTCTCGCTCGTGACGCCCGTGAGCATGTCCGCGACGAGATGCGCCGTCGATCGCGGCACGACCTGGCGTCGGGCGTGCGGGAGCGTCTCTTCGACCATGTCGCCGTGACCGTCCATCACACGCCGCACGAGGATCGGCTCCATGAGCCGGCCGCCGTTCGCGATGACCGTCATCGCCGACGCGAGCTGCAGCGCCGTGACGCTGAGGCCCTGACCGAACGCAGCCGTCGCGGTGTCGCGCTCGTACCACTCGCTGTGATGACGCAAGAGGCCCGAGACCTCGCCGTGCAGCGGAATCCCCGTCGGCCGTCCGAAGCCGAAGCGTCGGAACGCGCGATACAGCCCCTGGCGCTCGAGGCGCATGCCGATGATCGCGGCGCCGATGTTCGACGAGTTCGCGAGGATCTCGGCCGGCGTGAGCATGCCGAAGCGGTGCGTGTCGTGGATCGCGCGCTCGCCTTCGATGATCTCGTACGAGCCGTCGTGACAGTCGATCTGCTCGCCCGCCGTGAGCACGCCCTGCGCGAGCGCCGCCGCGACCATGAACGGCTTCACCGTCGATCCCGGCTCGAAGCGATCGGTGATCGCGCGGAATCGACGCGAGTCGGCCGGCGCCGACCCGGCGTGGTTCGGATCGAACGTCGGAAAGCTCGCCATCGCGAGGATCTCGCCCGACTGCGGATCCATCACGACGACGCTGCCCGCGCGCGCCTCGAACGTACGGATCGAGAGCTCGAGCTCGCGCTCTGCCACGTGCTGGATCGTGTGATCGATCGTGAGGAAGACGTCGTCGCCCTGCGTGGCGCGATCGTCGAGGAGCGTCTCGCTGAACACCACGCGGCCGCGCCGATCGCGCACGGCCGGAACGTCCGCGCGCTCGCCGTGCAGGCGCTCTTCCAGCGCGAGCTCGATGCCTTCCATGCCCAGGCCGTCGACGTTCGAGAAGCCGAGGATGTGCGCCGCGAGCGAGCCGTTCGGATAGTAGCGATGCGCTTCTTCCGTGGCCGCGACGCCCGGGATGTCGAGCGCAGACACGGCAGCCGATTCCTCGGGCGTGACCTGTCGCTCGATCCACACGAAGTAGCGATCCGTGGTGAGCCGCTGTGCGATGCGCGCGCGATCGACGCCGAGCACGCTCGCGAGACGCGTCGCGGCGACCTCGGTGTCGACGCCTTCACGATGCATGGTGCGCGGCGAAGCGTAGATGCTGTCCACGTCGACGCTGACCGCGAGCTCCGTGCCGCTACGGTCGTAGATGGTCCCGCGCTTGGGCGAGAGGTGGACGTCGCGGAGCTGCTGCGCTTCCGCCTCCGTGCGGAGCTCGTCCCCCAGCGTGATCTGCAGGTGATAGGCACGCTGCAGCACGCCGGCGCCCGCGAGCACGAGCAGCGCGCCGAGCATGGCGATGCGGATGCGCATGCCGCGCTGTCGCTTCGCCGCGAGCTCTTCCGGGCTCGGCGGCGCAACGTCCACCTTCTTCTTGGATGCACGGATCATCGGATCCGCCCTGCCGCGCGACGACGCCCGCCGCGGCCCACCGGCACCACGTGCGCCGCATCGGGAACGTCCATGCCGAGCGTGCCGCGCGCGATCGCTTCGACGCGCTCGGGCTCGCGCAGCGTCGCCGCCTCGATCGAGAGAAGACGTCGCTCTTCGATGAGGTGCCGCTGCTCGCGCCGGCCTTGGCCGACCTGGTAGCCGAGCCGCACGGTCTCGAGGCGCAGGCTCAGATGCGCGACGAACGCGGCGGCGGTCGCGATCACGGCCGCGGCCCAGAGCCAGAGCGTCCGCGAGCGTCGTGCGCGATTCATGACGCACCTCGCGCGTTGCGTCGGGCAGCGCGCAGCTTCGCGCTGCGAGCGCGCGGGTTCGCGTCGGACTCTTCGTCCCCCGCGATCACCGGCTTCTTCGTCAGCGCCGTCAGATCCTTTGCGTCGCGCAGCGCGAGCTTCACCGCGCGGTCCTCGAGCGAGTGGAACGAGATCAGCACCGCGACGCCGTCATCGGCGAGCACGTGCGGCAGCGCGGCGAGCAGCGCGTCGAGCTCGCTGAGCTCTTCGTTCACCGCGATGCGCAGCGCCTGGAACGTGCGCGTCGCCGGATCGATGCCGCCGCGCGCCGGGCCGAGCACGCGCACGCACGCGCGACGAAGATCCGCCGTGGTCGAGAGCTCGCCGCGCTCTTCGGCCTGCTTGATCGCGCGTGCGATCGGGCGCGAGCGTCGCTCTTCGCCGTACTGGTAGATCACGTCGGCCAGCTCGCGCTCGCTCAGCTCCGCGATCAGCTCGCGCGCCATGCGGCCCTCGCTCCGATCCATCCGCATGTCGAGCGGGCCCTCGCTGCGGAACGAGAAGCCGCGCTCGGCCTCGTCGAGCTGCGGCGACGACACGCCGAGATCCGCGACGAGCCCGTCGAGCAGGGGCGCGTTCTCCATCTGCATCAGGGCGCGAACGTCGCCGAATCGGCCGTGCACCCAGCGCACGCGATCGCCGAAGCGCGAGAGGCGCTCGCGGCTCTCGTCGAGCGCCTGCGTATCTCTATCGATCGCAAACAGGCGTCCGTCGGGCGCGCTCGCTTCGAGGATCGCTTCGGCGTGCCCACCACGACCGAGCGTCGCGTCGCAATAGACGCCGCCTGCGCGCGGCGCGAGCAGCGCGATCGTCTCGGCCTTCAGCACCGTGGCGTGCACGGCGCTCACAGGCCCAGCTCCGCGAGGCGCATCGCGATGTCCGCGCGCTTCTTGTCGTCGTCGAGCACCGCGCGACGCAGGCCGTCGAAGCGCGACTTGCTCCAGAGCTCGATGTGCTTGCCCATGCCGGCCCAGAGCACTTCGCGCTCGAGGCCCGCGACGTCGCGCAGCTCCTTCGGGATGACCAGACGCCCGAGCTTGTCGAGCTCGATCTCGACCGCGCCCGACACGTAGAGCCTGCGAATCGTCGCCACGCTCGGATCGAACTGCGGAAGCCGCGCGAGACGTTCCTCGAACGCGAGCCACTCCGTCATCGGGTACGCGACGAGACACGGATCGACGCCGTGCGTGAGCACGAGGTTCTGCTGACCACCCGCGAACGACGAGGGCGCAGCAAGCAGATCACGGAACTTGGCCGGGACCGAAGTCCGACCTTTCGCGTCGATCGCGTGCTCGTGCTGCCCGCGGAACAAAGTCACTCACCGCCTCGAGCAGGGAGTGGTTGGGCACATTGGGCACCCGTTACCACTTCTTGCCACCGAGGCGAAGCTATGGCTTGGACGGAACCAGTGTCAACTTCTTTCGAGGCCTATTTTGACGATCGAATTCGCGTTGGGAGCGAAGTGGCAGCGGGTGGATCGGGATCGCGTCCAAACGTCTCAGCGGATGTTCATGTGGGCGATCGTGCGCGTCCAGTTCTTGGCTTTCGGGCCTCGACGGAGCGAGATAGAGGAGCGGCGATGAAGGGCGAGGCGGATCCACTCGACGTCGCGTGGTCCGAGGTGGAGGCCCGCTGGGACGACGCGACGGCGCACAAGAAGTTCCTCGCGCTCGCGGACACCTTCGACCGGCTCGGCGAAGCGGGAAAGCGTTACCGCGACGCGCGCGAGAGTGATCCGACCCGTGCCGAGCGCGCGAAGACCCAGATCGATGCGCTCTTCGCGATCGCGATGACGCGGATGTCGAAGGTGGAGAAGACCGAGCCGCCCAAGACGCGTCGCCGTCTCGACTTCATCGCGTTCGGGATCAGCGCGGCACTGATCGCTGCGGCAATTTGGTCGATGTTGCGTGGGATGAGCTGACGATCGCGATCCGCTCGTAGCGCAAGACGTTGCTTCCGAAGCGACGCGCCTCGTAGACTCCATCGCGGAGAAACACGTTGCAGCTCGACTTCAAGGCCAAAGAGCTGACGATCAAGCTCGTCTATTACGGCCCCGCCCTCAGTGGAAAGACGACGAACCTCCAGTCGATCCACGAGCTCGTCTCCGGCGAGTCGCGCGGACGACTGATGACGCTGGAGACGAAGGACGACCGCACGCTCTTCTTCGATCTGCTGCCGCTCACCCTGCAGGCGGGACGCGGCGTGCAGGTCCGCATCAAGCTCTTCACCGTCCCCGGTCAGGTGATCCACAACGCGACGCGACGCCTCGTGCTGCAGGGCGCCGACGGCGTGGCGTTCATCGCGGACTCGCAGCGCGCCGAGACGAAGGCCAACGCGGCCGCGTTCGTGAACCTGCGCCAGAACCTGATCGACAACGGTCTCGATGCTGCGCGCATGCCGCTCGTGATCCAGTTCAACAAGCGCGACATGCCCGACATCCGCACCGACGCGGAGATCGACGACCTCGCGCGCAAGGGGAAGGAGCCCGTCTACAAGGCCGTCGCGCTGCGCGGACAAGGCGTGCTCGAGACGCTGGTGGGCCTGCTCGAGATCGCATGGAAGCGCATCGAGCGCGAGCACCAGCTGAGCGAGAAGCTCGGGCTGAAGGAAGACGTCGTCATCGACGAGCTCCGCGGTCGTTTGGGCGTCAAGGCGGTGCGACGGTGACGCAGGCCGTCGGCGCGGAGCTGGAGCTGGCCGAGGTCGCGCGCCTCGAGGACATCGTCGATCGGCGTGCGCTGACCGAGGTATGTCGATCGTTCTTCGAGCTCTTCTCGATCTCGCTGCGTGTGTTCACGCGCGATGGCGCGATGCTCGCGGACGCCCACGAAGAGCGCGAGATCTGTCGCTACGTCAACTCGCTGGGCGACGGTCGGCGCGCGTGCTCGACGCTCGTGAGCCAGGTGAAGCGCACCGATCCGGAGGACGGGCCCATCGTGCATCCGTGCTTCACGGGCGCCGAGTACCGCATCGTCCCGATCGTCTACCAGGGCAAGCGCCTCGGGCGCTTCGTGCTCGGCCCGTACCTTCCCGCCGAGATGCGCGAGGTGCCGCGCAGTCTGCTGGTGATCGACAACCGCATCGATCCGGAGGCTGCGCGCAGCGCGCTGTCCGAGATGCCGCGCGTACGACAAGAGACCGTCGATCGGATCGGCGAGCATCTCTCGCGCACGCTCGATCTCATCTTGTTCTCCGGGCATCGCGCGTTCCTCACCAGCCACATGCACGTCGCGTCGGTGCGCGAGAGCTTCCGCGAGCTGGCCGAGAAGAACCAGCGCCTGCAGGAGGCGTTCGATCGGCTCAAGGAGCTCGACCGCCTCAAGTCGAACTTCCTCGCGACCGTCAGCCACGAGCTGCGCACGCCGCTGACGTCGATCATCGGCTACAGCGACATGCTCGCGACGGGGATCGCAGGCGAGCTGAACGGCGAGCAGCAGGAGTTCGTCGAGACGATCCGGAACAAGGGCGACCATCTGCTGGCGCTCATCACCAGCCTGCTCGATCTGAACAAGCTCGAGCAGGGATCGATGCGTCTGCATCGCGAGGTGCTCGACCCGGCGGCCCTCCTCTTGGATCTCAAGAAGACGATGACGCCGGCGGCGGCGAAGAAGAACGTCACGATCGACGCCACGATCGAGCCGGGCCTGCCGAAGCTGCACGTCGATCCCGTCCGCATCCGTCAGGTGCTCTTCAACATCGCCGAGAACGCGCTGAAGTTCAGTCCGCCGGGCGGCACCGTGAAGATGATCGCACGCAGCGCGGAGAGCGCGGGCGGCGGCGAGGACGGCATCGGCGCGGTCTTGCTCGCGGTCCCCGAGAAGCGAATCGAGATCGGCATCATCGACTCCGGCATCGGCATCCCGAAAGAAGAGCAGGAGAAGATCTTCGACGCGTTCTACCAGGTCGACGGCGGCTCGACGCGCGAGCACGGCGGGACGGGCCTCGGCCTCTCGATCGTGAAGCGCATCGTCGAGGCCCATGGCGGCACGGTGCGCGTCGAGAGCGAGCCGGGACGCGGCGCCGCGTTCTGGGTGAACCTTCCCGAGCTCGACGAATCGGCGGGCTGATGCCCTCGGAGTGGGCGCTGATCGATGCGCTCCGACGTGAGCTCGGGCGCGGCGCACGGCGCGGCGTGCGCGTCGACATCGGTGACGACGCCGCGGTGATGACGCTGCCGGGTGCGACTGCGCTCAGCGTGGATGCGTCGGTCGAGGGCGTTCACTTCCGGCGCGCGTGGGCCGGATGGGACGTGCTCGCCGCGCGCGCGTTCGAGGCGGCGGCGTCGGACCTCGCGGCGATGGGCGCGAGCGCGAGCAGTGCCCTGCTCGCGCTCGCGCTGCCGAAGACGCTCGCGGCGCGCGACGTCACCGCCATGGGACGCGGGATCGCGCGTGCCGCGCGACGCATCGGCTGCATCGTCGTCGGCGGAAACATCACGCGTGCGAGCGAAGTCTCGTTCACGACCACGGTGCTCGGACGAGCCGACGCGCCGATGCTGCGCTCCGGCGCGCGGGTCGGTGACGACGTCTTCGTGACTGGCGCGCTCGGGGGAGCGGCTCTCGGCCTCGCTTGTCTCGAAGCGCGACGGAGCCGCGGCGCTGCGTCGTTCGTGAAGCGGCTACTGACGCCGCGCGCGAAGATCACCGAAGGGCTCGCGTTGCGTGGCATCGCGCACGCGTGCATCGACCTCTCCGACGGGCTCGTGTCGGATCTGGGCCACATCGCGACAGCGAGCACCGTGCGGATCGAGATCGAAGCGTCACGCGTGCCACGCATGCGCGGGCACGATGCGCTCGCGACGAAGCTGGGCCTCGACGGCACCGAGCTCGTGCTCTCCGGCGGCGAGGACTACGAGCTCGCATTCACCGCACGCGCTGGATCGCGCATCCCGTTTCGCGCGTCCTGCATCGGCCGCGTCGTGCGCGGCTCGGGCGTCGAAGTGATCGGCGCCACGCCACGTGCGCAGGGCCACGATCACTTCCGCTGACCGCGCGCGCCGCCGTGGCGCGCCATCATCTTCTGCAGTCCGAACCGGGAGAGTCCGAGCAAGCGCGCCGCCTGCGTGACGTTGTGCCCGGCTCGCGTCAGGGCTCGCTCCACCAGCCGACGCTCGAGCCGATCGGTCGCGCGCTTCACGTCGAGATCGTCCGGGACCGCATCGACGTCTCCGCGCAGGGACGGCGAGAGATTCTCGAGCCGGAGCGCGCTCGGATCGAGCGCGAGGGCGCGGCGGATCTCGTTCTCCAGCTCACGCACGTTGCCGGGCCAGCGCTGCGCGGCCAGCACCTGCAGCACGCCAGGCTGGATCGTCACGCTCGAACCGACGAGGTGACGCACGAGAGGCTCGAGATCTCCTTCGCGCTCGCGCAGCGGCGGCAGCGCGATCTCCACGACGGCGAGCCGGTAGAAGAGGTCTTCGCGGAATGCGCCGCTCGCCACGAGCGCGCGCAGATCGCGGTGCGTCGCGGCGACGATCCGCACGTCGATCGGGCGCGCTCGCTCGGATCCCATCGGTCGGATCTCGCGCGCCGAGAGCGCTCGCAAGAGCTTGGCCTGCATCGGAAGCGGGATCTCGCCGACCTCGTCGAGAAAGAGCGTTCCGCCTTCCGCGAGCTCGAAGAGACCGCGGCGGCGCGCGACCGCGCCGGAGAAGGCCCCGCGCACGTGACCGAAGAGCGTGCTCTCGAAGAGTGTCGCAGGGATCGCCGCGCAGCTCTCGGTCACCAGCGGGCCCGACGCGCGCGCGCTCGTCCGATGGAGGAAGCGGGCGATCACTTCCTTGCCCGAGCCGCTCTCGCCGGTGACGAGCACGGAGGCATCGCTCAGGGCGACGCGCGCCGCGAGCGCGACGACCGTACGCATCGAAGCGCTCTCGGCAACGAGCTCCACGTCCGCTGGGCGCTCCGCCGCGAGCATCGCGGCTTGTCGAGTCTTCTCGTCGAGCGTCGCGCGCAGCGTTCGCTCTCGACGCGCCGCGAGCACGTTCGCACGACGCTCGTGACGCGCTCGCGCAGCGTTGGCGAAGGCGATCGAGGCGAAGCCTGCCAGCTCTTCCAGCGCGTCCACGATGGCCGATCCGAACGCCGACGGACGCAGCCGGTCGTCGACGTAGAGCACCGCCGATCGATCGCCGAGCGCGAGCGGAAGCGCCGCCACCGAACGCACGGCGAGCGCATGGATGCTCGCCCCACCTTCGAGCCCTACGTCGGCACCCGCGTCGATGGACACGATGCGAGCGCGACGATCCAGACAGCGTGCGACGATCGAGGTCGAGAGCCGCGCGCTCTCCAGCTCGATGGGGCCGCTCGGTCCGTGGGCCGCTCGGACGACGAGCGCGCCCGTGGGCTCGCGAACGACGAGAAACGCGTGCTCGGCGGCGGCGATCGTTCGCGCCGCCGCGACGAGACGCACCGCGATCGCGCTGGTGCGCGTCTCCTCGAGCAACGAGCGTGCGTACGTCGTGAGGCCGGGGATGGCCGCGCTGCGCTCGGTGCTCTCCACGGGGCGGGCCGCGAGCGCACGCGCGTGGAGAGCGCGAAAGGCTGCGTGTCGCTCGGCCGGAAGCGAGGCGAGCGCGCGGTCGAGCAACGTTCGCTGCGCGCGCAGCGAGGCTTCGCCGCGCGGCTCGTCGCCGAGGGACTCCGCGACGTCCTCGGCCACCGCGAGCGCGCGCAGACGAAGGTCGAAGCCGCCCTGGCTCCCGAGCCAGCCTAGCGCGCGATCGACGTGCGTCCGGGCGGCCGCTCCATCGCCCTCCGCCAGCGCGATGCGCGCCACGGCGAGCGCGTGCTCGATCCGGATCGGCGTGGGTGTGTCTTCGTCGGTCGCGCACGCATCGATCGCGGCGTGCGCGCCCGCGATGTCTCCGACGAGCGCCCGCACGGCAGCGAGACGCGCGCGCACGAGGACGGACGCGTCGATCAGAGCGAGCTCCGAGAGGCGACGCTCCGCCGCACGTGGACGCCCTTCCCCCACGTCGACGTCGGCCAACACGACCTGCGCGAGCGTCCGTGCCTCGTCGTCGCCCACACGAACCGCCTCACGAAGCGCGCCCTCGGCGGCGTGACGGGCATGCGCGCGATCGCCGGCGAGGGCTGCGGCGTTGGCGAGGTTGTAGAGCGAGCGGACGGCATCGCGATCGCGCCCGAGCAGGACGAGACGTTCTGCGCCCTGCGTCAGCGCGTCGAGCGCAGGACCGAGCAGACCGAGCTCGAGCCGTCCGATGCCGAGATTCACGAGGAAGGCGGCCGTCGCATGACGCTCGCCCGCGCGCGCTGCGAGCTCCGCGCTCTGCTCGAACGCCTCGTGAGC
>CAYSCF010000176.1:0-13979 GCA_964429305.1 uncultured Sandaracinaceae bacterium
ACGTGCTCGGCGCCGTAGAGCGTCTCGATCGTCCGACGTGCCGCCGAGAGCGCGGTCTCGCTCAGCGTCGTGGAGTCGGTACGCATGTACGTGATGTGGCCGCCTTCGTAGAGGCGCTGCGCGGCCTTCATCGTGCGCTGCGCCGAGAAGCGCAGCTTGCGCGAGGCCTCCTGCTGCAGCGTCGACGTCATGAACGGCGGCGAGGGCGTGCGGCGGTAGGGCTTGCGCTCGATCGAGGAGACCTCGAGCGTGCGTCCCTCGAGACCCGTCGCGAGCGCCTGCGCGCCGGCCTCGTCGAGCACGAGCGCGTCGGCCTTGACGAGCTTGCCGGTGCCGTCGAAGTCCTTGCCGGTTGCGAGGCGCTTGCCGTCGACCGTGTGCAGCGTCGCCGTGAGCTCGACGCCGTCCTTCGTGGCGAGCGTGGCTTCGAGATCCCAGTACACCGCGGGGCGGAACTTCATCCGCTCGCGCTCGCGCTCCACGAGGATGCGCGTCGCGACGCTCTGCACGCGTCCGGCCGACAGACGCGGGAGCACCTTCTTCCACAGCACGGGCGAGACCTCGTAGCCGTACAGGCGATCGAGGATGCGTCGCGCTTCCTGCGCGTTGACGAGGCTGCGGTTGATCTCGCGCGGGTGATCGATCGCTTCCTGGATCGCCTTCTTGGTGATCTCGTGGAACACCATCCGCTTCACGGGGACCTTCGGCTGCAGCACCTCGATCAGGTGCCACGCGATGCTCTCTCCCTCGCGGTCTTCGTCGGTTGCGAGGTAGAGCAGGTCGGCGCTCTTGAGCAGCTGCTTGAGGTGCGCGACATGGTGCTTCTTCTCGCTGTCGACCACGTAGAGGGGCTTGAAGTCGTTGTCGACGTCGACCCCGAGCTTGGCCCACGGCGTCTTCTTGAGCGCGAGCGGGATGTCCTCCGCGCTCTTGGGCAGGTCACGGATGTGACCGATCGACGACTCGACGGTGTAGCCGTCTCCGAGGAAGCCGCCGATGGTGCGCGCCTTGGCCGGCGACTCGACGATGACGAGGGCGTTGCTCATGTGCTGATCCAGTCCGCGATCACCGGGGGCGTTCGCCCCCAACGAAGCGGGCGGGCACCGTGGCACGGGTTCGGCCTCTCGTCGAGAAGGGGACGGGAGAAAGAGGTATGCGCGCGGCATCGCGGGATGCGTCGCGCGTCCAATCGCTGGCGTCCACGCTCTCGATCGGCGATGTAGGTGCAGTCGCCATGCTGCAGCGTCGCAACCTCTGCCTCTTCGTGCTCCTGGTCGCTTGCAGCCCACGCGTCGGCACGCAGTGCGACATCGATCTCGCGCGCACCGTCGCCTACGACCCTGGTGGCTCGCCCGCGTACATCGGGCAGTCGATGCTCATCACGTCGTGCGCGAGCAACGGCGCGTTCTGTCACTCCGACAATGCGTCCAACCGCTACGGCGCGCCTTACGGGATGAACTTCGACCCCGTCCTCGCGGACAGCGCTCGCTTCGCCAGCGAACCGCTCGGCGCGACTCACCTCTACGCGGCGCAGGTCGCTTCGCATCACTTCCGCGACGACATCTTCGGACAGGTCGTGAGCGGCGCGATGCCGCCTGGCGCCATCGGCGGCTCCGTGGTCGCGCAGCCGTACCGCACGTACGTGGATGCGAGCGATCAGACGGGCACGGCCGTGCCTTCCCTGAGCTCGGCCGAGGGCCGCGAGCTCTTGCGGAACTGGCTCGCATGCGGCTCGCCGGTGATCGAGGCCCGGACCGAGCCGATGCCGATCGATTGCATGCACGACTCCGATTGCGTGACACAGCGCTGCGTCGCGTCCGTGTGCCAAGCGGTGGGGGCCACGCAACAGGGCCGCGCCGTTACCACCCCGCACTGGCAGAGCATCTACGACACGATCGTCACGCCGACCTGCGCTCTGGGCCCGTGTCACAGCGCCGCGAGCGCCTCGGCGTCGGGCGAGCTCGATCTGTCGACGCCCGCGATCGCATACGCGGCGCTCGTCGGTCGGTCTGCGACCACGGCCAGCTGCGGCACGCGCGTCGTCGCGATGCATCCCGAGACGTCGTTCCTCGTCCAGAAGCTGGAGGGGACGGAGGCTCCGGGAACGTGCGGCGATCCGATGCCCATCGGCGGCATGCTCCCGGCCGATCAGATCACCGTGATCCGCACCTGGATCACCAACGGCGCCATGATGGACTGACGCGCGCGGAAGAACCGACCCGGGCTGCGTGTCATCCTCCCGAGCCCGCGGCCGCGGGATTGAAATCGCCATGAATCGCACGAGCCCTCTTCTTCTGGTCAGCTGGTCGATCACCACCATCGCGCTCGCCGTCGCCGGTGCCGCCGTCTACGTGCACCAGAGCGCGCCCCCTCCCGTCCACGTCGATGCGCCTGCGCCGGTCGCGCTGCCGAGCGGTCCGCCGCCCGCCCCGCCGACGCCGTTGCCGCAGGCCGATCTCTCGCCCGACGCGGCGCTCCCCGACGTCGTCGCGCACGTGCTGCCGAGCGTCGTGAACATCGCGAGCGTGCAGATGCCGACGCGCTCTCCCTACGGCGCGCCGCAGGGCGGCGGTCAGAGCCTCGGCTCCGGCGTCGTCGTCAGCGAGGACGGTCTCGTCGTGACGAACAACCACGTCGTGGAGGGCGGCACGCAGATCCGCGTGCACCTCTCGGACGGGCACGAGTACGGCGCGACCGTCGTCGGCACCGACGAGCTCACGGACGTCGCGCTCTTGCGCATGATACCGCCGGCGGGCGAGACGCTGCACCTGACGCCGCTCGCCTATGGAGATTCGAGCGCGCTCCGGCTCGGCGACACGGTGCTCGCGATCGGCAATCCGTTCGGCGTCGGTCAGACGGTGACGATGGGCATCGTCTCCGCCGTCGGTCGCGCCGACATGGGCATCGCCGAGTACGAAGACTTCATCCAGACGGATGCGTCGATCAACCCCGGCAACTCGGGCGGCGCGCTCGTGTCGATGCGCGGCGAGCTCGTGGGGATCAACACCGCCATCCTGAGCGGCGGCGGCGGGCCCGGCGGTCACGGCGGCAGCGTCGGCATCGGCTTCGCGATCCCGACGGCGATGGTGCATCCGATCGTCGATGCGCTGCTCGCGCACGGTCAGGTCACGCGTGGCTGGCTCGGTGTGACGATCCAAGACCTGCAGCCCGATCTCGCGCGCGCGATGCATGCGAGCGCGACGCAAGGCGTGCTCGTGACGGACGTCGAGCCCGGCTCACCCGGTGCCGAAGGCGGCCTCGTGCGCGGCGACATCCTCGAGCAGCTCGACACCGAGCGGCTCACCTCCAGCGCGCAGCTGCGCAACCTCGTGGCGACGCGCGGCTCGGGCTCGCACGTGCAGCTCACGCTCGAGCGCGGCGGCGAGCGGCGCACGGTTCCCATCGTGCTGCAGCCGCGACCGGGCCAGCGCACGGTGCCTGCGCGCCCACCCGTGCCGAGCGATCCCCGTGCGCCGCGCGGCGCGCCTCCGATCGATCCGTTCGCCGTCCCGCCGAGCTTCGGTGTGCCGGGCGCGCCGCTCTTCCCGCCGGGATGGGGTGGTCCGAACGCGCCGCCCGGATGGGGCACTGCACCGAACACGCCGCAGATGCCGACGGATCCGCGGATGCAGGCGCAGCCGCCCGCGCCGAGCAGCGTTCCGGGAGCTCTCGACGTCGGCGGGCTCGCGGTCGCCGATCTCGATGCCTCGACGCGCGCGATGTTCCGCATCCCGAGCGGTCTCACGCGCGGCGCGGTGGTGCTGCAGGTCGCGCGAGGCTCGAGTGGGGATGTGGCCGGCATCGACGTGGGCGACGTGATCGTCGAGACGAACGGTACGGCCATCACGAGCGCGGCCGAGTTCCAGCGCGCGTACGCGGCAGCGGCCGGCTCGGCCGTCGTGCTGCTCCGACGAGGCCCGGGCAGCTCCTACGTGCTGATGCGCTGAGGCGCTACGGTCGTAGCAGCGACCGCAAGAACGACCCGACCATGTCGTAGGACTCGAGCTCGTTCGGGTCGATGCGTCGATCGCGCGCGGTGCGGCGCAGCATCGCGGCGCGTCGATCGCGCTCGGCGTTGCGCAGCAGACCGCCCGCATCGACGAACTCCAGCACGCGCGCGAGCTCGTCGCGGTCGAACCACACGCCGTGCTCGGCGCAGAAGTCGATGACGACGCCCGAGTGATCCGCGAACCCACGTCGCGTCATGTGCGTGCCGCACTTCGGGCACGACAGATACGCGGTCTTCTCCGGCGCGCTCGGCGCGGGCGAGAGCGGCCGCAGGCGCAGGCCCGCGTGCTCCTCGGTGCGTCGCGTGATGTGCTCGAGGATGGCGTGCTCCACGAAGAGCCCCGTGCATCGCATGCACTCGCCGACGCGATGATCGCCGACCATCACCGCGACCAGATCGGGATCGATGCAGCGCGGGCACTTGCTGCCGTACGGGCCTTCGAAGCCCTCGAGCGAGAGCAGGCTCGCGCAGTGGCTGCAGTGCTTGCGACCCGTGCGCTCGAGCGTGAAGCACGACGGGCATCGGACGGTCGCGAGCTCGGCCTGGCAGTGACGACACGTGCGCGCCTCGAACTCGACCGGTGCGCCGCAGCTCGGACAGACGAGCGTCTCCGCTTCGTGGCTCGGCGCAGCGGGCGCGAGACCCTCGAAGGGATCGTCGTCGAGATTGCGCATCGACATCGCTGCACGATACCGGCCGCCGCTCGATGCGTCGACCTGACCCTCAGATGCAGAACGAAGTCACGTGCGGATGCCCGTCGATCATCTGGCACTGCTGGCCGGCCGCGATCGTGATGCACGAGCAGTCGTGGCAGCTCGTGTCGCGCGGCTCGCAGCGGAAGATCGAGGTTCCCGTCGGTCCGCAGTCGCTCACGCACGTCTGATCGGCGCGGCAGAGCCCATCACCGCACGCGTACGACGTGCACGCGAAGCAGTCGGCCTCCGGCCCGGGCTGCCACGTGCCGCCCTGGCAGACGACGGCGTTGCCGCAGCACGGGTCGCCGCACTCGGCGTCGGTGGTCGTGCACGACGTGCCGAGCAGCGCGTGCGTGTCGACCGCGCAGGACGGCGCCTCGATCGGAGGGCACACGATGTCGGGGCACGCGCTCGGCGCCCAATGTCCGCCCACGCAGTTCATCGCCGGCCATCCGGTCCCGCCCGCGGTCGGACAGCACTCGCCGCACGACATGCCTTCCATGCTGCATCGATCGCCGGGCGCGGGCTGTCGGCCGCACCAGCACACCGGATCGGCCTCGGCGACGGCGCAGTTCCAGTGGCCTCCTTCGCACGAGCACGACATGAACGTGCCGCACACGTCGCCGCCTCCGCTCGTGCACCGACGGCCGTCGGGCGCGCAGAGCGAGTGCGGATCCATCGGATTCCGAGGATTGATGTCCGGTGGGCACACGCCCACGCCGCCGTCTTCCGATCCGATCGGGCCGGTGTCGGGGCTCAGCGATCCCGAGTCGACGTCGAGGCCGTGGTCGTTGGAGCAAGCGAGCACGAGCGAGCACAAGCCGAGAGCGAAGAGACGACGCATGTCGACCGCCTGAGCAGCATGTGTGCCGACGTCTTCTGAGCCAGCGTGTGCCTGCAGCGCTATCCGAGGCCGTAGCGTTTGAGCCGCTCGTTCAGCGTCGTGCGGCTGATGTCGAGCTCGCGCGCGAGCTGCGTGCGGTTGCCGTTCGTCCGCGCGAGGCCGCGCTCGAGGATGCTGCGCTCGAGCGATTCGACGGCCTGCGCGAGCGTGCCCGTGTGCTCGACCGGTGGCGTCTCGACCGCCGGTGCAGGCGCTGCGATGTCCGCCATGGGGAAGATGGACGGCGCCGTCGTGCGCGAGGCGAAGCCACCGGCGTCGCGCACCTCCGGCGAGAGGTGCTCGGGCCGCACGAGCTCTTCGTCGGCGGCGACGACGCCCCAGCGCGCGACCTCGGCCGAGAGCTCGCGCACGTTGCCTGGCCAGCCGTAGCGCTCGAGACATCGCATCGCGTCGTCCGCGATCGTGAACGGTACGCGCGGCGTGAGCGCTTGGAAGTGGCGAAGCAGGATGGGCAGATCACCGACGCGCTCGCGCAGCGGAGGCAGCCGCATCGCGAGCACGTGCAGGCGATAGAAGAGGTCTTCGCGGAACGTTCCGGCCGCGACACGCGCCGCCAGATCGTGGTGCGTCGCCGCGATCACGCGCACGTCGGCACGCCGCGGCGCGGTCGCGCCCACCGGCAAGTACGCTCCGTCGCTGAGCACGCGCAGCAGCTTCACCTGCATCGCGGGCGACATCTCGGCGACCTCGTCGAGAAAGAGCGTGCCGCCACTCGCCGCGCCGAACAGGCCGCTCTCCGCGCGGAGCGCCCCCGAGAACGCGCCGCGCACGTGCCCGAAGAGCGACGACTCGAGTAGCTCGTCCGACATCGCGGCACAGCTCTGTCCGACGAAGGGGCCTTTGCGTCGTGCGCCGCTGTCGTGGATCGCACGCGCGACGAGCTCCTTGCCGGTGCCGCTCTCACCGAGGATCAGCACCGAGGCCTCGCTGTCGCCTACGCGGCGGATCAGCTCGAAGACTTCGCGCATCGCGGGTGAGGCGCCGAGAATGCCGTACGCGCCCGGTGCTTCGACGGAGCGTCCGCGCGTCCGCTTCCGCTCGCGTGTCTCGATGTCGGCGATCTCTTCGGCGGCACATCGCAGGATCGCACGCACGACGTCGACGCGATCGCCGCGCACTTGAGGAAGCTTGCGGATGAGCTCGCCGGCATCGAGAAGGCTCGGATCGAGCGCGAGCAGCTCGCGCGCGAGCTTGCCGGGATCGGGAGGCGGCACGTTCGGCAGCGCGGTGGCCAAGAACCCGCTGGCGACGACGGCCGCGACGACCTCGCCGTCCACGATGACCGGGACCGAGATCGCCGCGAGGCCGAGATGACACGGGCCACCCGTCTCCACGGGCTGCGTCCCGAGCGATCGATAGAAGGCATCGCAGCGCGCGAAACCGTCGCGCGAGAACAGCACGCTACGACAGCACTCGGACGAGGCGGCCATGATGGCGCCGCGCGTGTGCGCGACGGGTCCCGTGGCAGAGGTCACCACGAGCTCGAGCTTCATCGCGCCGCGGAGCACGCTGCGGAGCGCTGCGATGGCAGGGAGGCGTTCGAAGCGATCGAGAGGAGTCTCTTCCACGAGAGTCCGCAGAATAGCTCGGCCGTCGTTCCGCGGTGTGGCGTGATGCAGCGATCGGGAATCGAAACATCCGAGACGATGGAACGGGGTCGCAACGCAGGAACGTCGTGCTACTCCAACGAGGTCGATGGCGAGCGCCCGAAAGAGCGGAACGACCGAGACTCCGTATCGCGTGCTGGTCGCCGAGGACGATCCGGCGTCGCGTCGTCTGCTGACCGCTGCGCTCGAGTCGGCGAACTTCGCCGTGACGACGGTGAACGACGGCAGAGAGCTCTACGACGTGCTGACCTCGGCGCCCGTCGGCTACTTCCGACTCGTCGTCACCGACCAGTCGATGCCGCAGATGTTCGGTGTCGAGGTGCTCGCGCGCGCGGGCGCTCGCGCGCCGTTCGTGATCGTCACCGGCGTCCACACGCCCGCGGTGCAGATGGCCGCGGAGCGATTCGGTGCGGCGGCCTACTTCACCAAGCCGCTCGACATCGCGGAGCTGCTGGAGGCGGCCGAGCGCATCGCCGTCGAGCGGACCGTGCCGGGCCGCATCCTCAACGGCGGCGAGTGATCACCCTCGATCGGTGAGGCGAGCGCTTCGCCCACGCACCGCGAGCATCGGTACGCCGTAGCCGGTGCCGCTCAGCGGATCCGACCAACGCAACGCGCCGGCGCGATCGACACATGCGATCTCGCCCGACTGCGAGAGGAAGATCGCGTCGCGGTCGACGAGCATGAGCGCCGGTGTCGCCTGCGCGAACGGCAAGAGCGTGCGCCACTGGAGTGTCCCGTCCGTCGGATCGAGCGCGACGAGCTCGGAGCCGCACACGGCGAGCACCACGTCTTCTTCCACGTGGATCGACGTCTCGTTGCGCGTGCCGAGATCGTGCCGCCACGCGACCTCGCCGCGATCGCGAAAGAGCGCGATGACGTGCCCACTGAACGCGAGATAGACGAGCTCTTCCGAAGACGACTCTCGATACATGCGTTCGAGCGTATCAGCCGGCGTTCGCGGCGAAGTGCTCGAGCATCGCGGCGCCGACCGCGCCCGCGTGCGTCAGCGGGCCCATGTGGCCCGCGCCCGTGATGCCTCGTCGCGTCGCATGCGGCGCGCTCTCGGCGAGGATCGCGAGCACGCGATCGGCCGCGAGCGTGGGCTTCTCGCTGCCGAGCAGTAGGATCGGCGCTTCGATCGTGGCGTAGGCTTGATGCGGCGTGCGATCGGCGCCGAGGCTGCGCACTTCGCCGACGACCTTGCGGCCCGTCTTGCGGAACTGCTCGCGCACCGGCTCGGCGAGGCTCTGCCAGCCGCCCTTGCCGTTCCAGTACTCGATGAACGAGGTCATCCACGCTTCGAGCGCGTCGTCGGTCTCGGGGAAGGGAGCCTCGGCGTCGCCGGGCATCACCGTCGCGAGCGCTTCCTTCTCGTCTCTCGAGCGGAGCACGCCGAACGAGACGGGCTCGTACACCGCGATCGAGCGCAGCGCGTGCGGTCGATGCAGCGCCGCGAGCAGCGCGAGGAAGCCGCCGTACGAATGGCCCGCGAGATGGACCTTTCCGTATCGCGCGACGAGATGATCGAGCAGCGCCTCGAGCGCGAGCAGATCGAGCGCGAAGTGGAAGCGCTCGTCGCGCGGCCACGGCGAGCTCTCGCCGTAGCCGATCAGATCCGGGAGCACGACGCGCACGTGCGGCTCGAGCTGATCGGCGATGCGGCGCCACTGGCGCGACGACATGCCGCTCGAGTGGACCAGGACCACCGGCTCGCCGGCGCCGCGCTCGGTCCAACGCAAGATGCTCGCACCGCTCTTCACTTCGTTCGGGGTGGGATCGGTCACGTGCTCGGTGTGGGGCCGCCCCGTACGCGTGTCGAGGTCCCGACGCGAGGCTGCGCTCGCTCACGCTCACGCTCGCGCACGCGGGCCGAGATCGCCGACCCTCGCGGTCGGAGGGTTCCCATGAGCGTGCTGCGTTGGCTCTCGGTGATGATCGTGATGTTGGCGGGCTGCGGTGGCTCTTCACGCAGCACGCCGGATGCGGGTGGTGGTGGTGGCGACGACGCGTGGACGGCTCCCGCCGAGGACGCTTGGACGCCGCCGCCCGGAGAGGATGCGTGGATCGTTCCTGTGGCGGACGCGTGGACGGCGCCCGGCACCGACGCAGCCACGAGCGGCGGCGCTTGCACCGACTCCGCGGATCAAACCGTCACGATGGGCGCGACGTTCTCCAACGATCTCGGCAACTGCGCGATGAGCGGCTTCGGCGCCGAGCCCGGCCTGATGACCTGTATCCAGGGCCTGGGGCTCTCCTCGGCCTGCGCGATGTGCTTCGATGCGCAGGTCCACTGCACGATCATGCACTGCGCGCTCCAATGCGCCGGCGGCGACTCGCCGGGCTGCACCACGTGCCGCGCGAACAACTGCGATACCGCGTTCGCGGCGTGCGCGGGGTTCAGTCCTTAGTCGGCCGTCGCTGAGCGGGCGCCGCCTTCTTGCGCGGATCGAACCCGTGGTCGCGAGCGCGTTGCACCATCGTGCGCATGAGCTTGTTCAGCTCCGCCTCGATCTTCGGGTCTTCGCCCAGCCCCGTGAGCGTGCCGCCGACCGCCTCGAGCGTGCTCACGTGATCGCGGCGCGGCTCCTGCCGGAGCTTGCCGTAGATGCCCGGCTGCTTGGGGACCAGCGCGATTCGCCCGAGCTTCAAGAGCCACGGGTTGCGCCACCACAGCGTCTTGGCCTGCGACCACGTACCGTCGAGCAAGACGATGCCCTCGGGGCGCGGCGCGTTCGTGAGCTCGCCGTGTCGATCCATCACGACGGCGCCGTTCCGGCCGGCCGCGCCTTCCGGGATCTTGTGGGCGTAGACGCTCGACCAGCGGTTGCGATCGACCGTCTCGCCGAGCGCTGCGTCGAGCGACGCCCACGAGAGACCGACGATGATCTTCGCCGACGCGATCGCCGTCGTGACGATGCGCGCGGTCCCCAGCACCACGTCGTCCTCTTGCGGGTGCTGCAGGATCACGACGCGCGTTCTCGGCCGCAGCGGCGTGACGCGATCGCAGACGCACGCCCAGCGCGGCTTGCCGCAGCGCGGGTCGATGTCGTCTTCTTCTCGGATCATGGAGCTCATCAGGGCCAGGGGATCGGGAGCGGAGGTGGCTCGGTCGTGCTGCCGTAGCCGTTCAGCCAGCCCCACACGACGGGCATGAAGCAGACGACGCCGACGACGAAGAACACGGCGAGCGGCACCACGATCGAGAGCGCGCGCGCGACGAGCTTCGCATTCGGCGAAGCGCTCGTCGGCGGATCCTCGAGACCACGCGCGACCTCGGCGCTCTCTCCGAAGCTGTGTCCCGCGAACGGGTTCACGGCGGCGTTGGCGCCGGACTCGAGCTCGCGTCGCTTCGGCGACGGACCGCGGAACAGCGCCCACCAAGGGCGCGGCCGCTCGTTCTGCTTCTTGAGCGAGAGGAGCGTTCGCTGCGGGATCCGGCAGGACGCTTTGCAGAACCGGCACGTCGCAGCGCGCTCGCCGACCTGCACGTCGATCGCGCCGCCGCAGCTCGGACAGTTGAGCGCGACCACCATGCCCGCGCTCGTCGCGTTCACGCGCGCTTCGGGTCGATCGGTACGCAGATCGTCGGCGATCACGAGCACGAGCGGCGAGTGCATCGCCGTCAGGCCCTGCGGCATCGCGTACTGCGCTTGATCTCCGCAGGTCGGACATCGCGTCGAGACGTTCCCGCCCGAGACGATCGCTTCGACCGGTGTGTGGCAGACGCCGCAGAGCGGATGACCCGGCGAGGCCGACACGCTCAGGTTGCGCGTGCGCATCACGCCGCCCGAGATGTTCATGCCGGTGAGCTCGAGCGTCCCCGTCGTGTTGCTGATGCCGATCGCGGAGAACGGGTTCAGTGCGGCGATCGACGTGCTGCCGCCGCGGCCTTCGACGTCGGGGCCGGCGAGATCGGCGACGGCGTGCGCGTGCTCGAACGCGCTGGTCCACACGTCGACGTCGAACGCCTGGATGGTGCCGCATGCCGCGCACGTCACGGTTCCTTCGAGATCGGGCGCGTCGATCGGCGACTTGCTGCCGCACTGGCGACACGTCAGCTCCGTGCGCATCTGCGCCCAGTACGCGCCGTCGGGCCGCTCGGGCGCGCGCTCCGCGAGGCGCGAGAAGGGCTGCTGACAGATCGAGCAGCCCTGTCGCTCGGTCGGCGCGATCGCACCGCACGAATGGCAGATCCGTATTCCGTCGGACGAATATCCGGGGCGCACCGACGCGACCGCGTTGCCCTGCGGCTGCCGATAGCCGGACGCGACGCGCCCGCCGCACGACATGCAGAACGTGGTGCCATCGGGCAGCACCTGGGCGCACTGCGGACAGGAGATCATGATCGCGTGGAGCGTATCAGGAACAGGTGCCGCGCACGCCCGGCGTCGGTGTCGTCAGCACTCCGAACGACACGTCGAGGTGCTCGCTCGTCTCGTCGTGGCCCGTGATCCCGTTGCCGCCGGTCTCCGTCTCGCCGATCTCGCCGCCGCAGCGGACGATGCTCTGGCCCGATGGGGGCGCGGTCGCGGCACGCTGAGACGCCGCGGCCGTGTCGGGGAGGTAGCCGGGCAGAGCGGTCTTGTCGGCGCGTGTCTGACCCGCATCGAACGACGAGCCCCACGTCACGTAGTCGACGTCGTGGACGATCGTGTCGGGCGCGGCCCAACGGAAGAGCACGAGCATCTCGCGCGCATCGGAGAGCAGCGTGCCGCGCTTGGTCGGATCGAGGCCGCCGTTCGTCGGGACGAGCATCGATGGCGCCGTGCCGCCGGTGCACGCGAGCGGCGTCGTGTCCGCGATGAGATCGGGGCACCGCGAGAACGTCGTCTCGAACGTGTCGTTCAGCGCGACGGTCAGCACCGCGTTCGGGCCGATCATCAGCCCCGCGGGAAACCGGATCAGGAAGTCGGTGCCGGGGTTGGCGGTCGGCGGATTCCACGCGGTGGCCGTCGCGATGCCCGCGTACACCGCGTTGTCCGACACGTAGTAGTCCGTGAGATCGACCGCAGCGCTCGTCGGGTTCCAGATCTCGAAGTACTCGGCGGCAGCGGGCGCGACCACGATCTCGGAGATCACGACGTGCTCGGGCGCTGGCGTGGCCGCGTCCGAGCCCGCATCGAGCGCTGCGTCCGCGCTCGATGCATCCAGCGCGCGCGCATCGCTGCCGACGTCGGCCAGCGTCACCGCCGCGTCGCGGCCTCCATCGGCGGGGCTCGCAGCGTCGATCGCCACGTGCCCGGCATCGTCGCCGCCGGTGTCGAACATCGGCGCGGGCGCAGGCGTGCAGCCGAGCACGCCGCAGAGAAGAACGAAGAGCGCGCAGCGTGAAGTCATGAGTCGATCGTACTCCGGATGACCTTCACTCGATCGGCGTGCAGACCGCGCCCGCGATTCGCTCGGCGTACGGCCAAGGCCGCGCCGGCATCGCCGCCTCCTCGAGCACCGCGCGCGACTCGGCCGGCAACGACGCGAGCCAGTCCTCGTCGCCGAACGCGATGCGCTTGCGCAGCACCGTCGGAAGCGGCGGCGGAATCGGCGCGAGGCGACGCGGCGCGGGAGGAACGGTGAGCGCCGGCCGGCCGACGAGCGCGGCGAGCTCGTTGCGATCGAACGTCGCCGTCGCGCTCTCGTCGTCGATCGGGAAGTCTAGGGAAGTCACGAATGGCGAGCGTGCATCGACCGTGCCCACGGTCGATCCACGAATCGCGCCGGTTTCGCGTGGCGATTCGATCCGCCAGGCCGCCGCAGTGGCCGGGGTGATAAGGTCGCGGCGCATGCGCACGCTCGCCGCCGATGATCCGACGCTCGGTCTCTTCCAGGTGCTCCGCGAGGACGGCACGGCCGATCCCGCGCACGACCCGTTCCTCGACAGCAGCAAGCTCCTCGCGATGTACGAGGCGATGCTCCGCATCCGCCGCATCGACGAGCGCATGCTCGGCAAGCAGCGGCAGGGAAAGGTCGGCTTCTTCGGGACGATCACCGGGCAAGAGGCGACGCCCACCGCGACCGCGTTCGCGACGGAGAAGAAGGACTGGATCTTCCCGGCGCTCCGCGAGAGCTCGATCATGCTCACGCGCGGCTTCCCGCTCTCCGTCTGGCTCGCGCAGGCGTACGGCAACAGCGCGGACATCCAGAAGGGTCGGCAGATGCCGAGCCATCAGGCAGGGCGCAGCGTCAACCAGGTCGGCTGGAGCTCGTGCATCGGACCGCAGGTTCCGCAGGCGGTCGGCGCCGCGTGGGCGGCCAAGAAAAAAAAGGACGACGTCGTGTGCGTCGGCTTCATGGGCGACGGCGCGACGAGCGAAGCGGACTTCCACACCGCGATGACGTTCGCCGCGCTGTGGAAGGTGCCGGCGGTGCTCGTCTGCCAGAACAACCACTGGTCGATCAGCGTGCCGACGCACAAGCAGACCGCGAGCCGCACCATCGCGGTGAAGGCGCATGCGTACGGGATGCCGGGCGCGCGCGTCGACGGCAACGACGTGCTCGCGGTGTACAGCGTGCTCAAGACCGCCGTCGATCGTGCGCGGCGCGGCGAGGGCCCGACGTTCGTCGAGTGCCTCACGTACCGCATCGGGCCGCACTCGAGCAGCGACGATCCGACGCGCTACCGCTCGCAAGACGAGGTCGACGCATGGGTGAAGAAGGATCCGCTCGCGCGCTTCGAGAAGTATCTGCTCGGCGCGGCGATCCTCGACGAGAAGATCAAGGCTGCCCTCGAAGAGAAGCTGCACGCCGAGTTCGAAGCGGCGATCGCG
>CAYSCF010000177.1:0-13964 GCA_964429305.1 uncultured Sandaracinaceae bacterium
GAGCGTCGTGGCCGACGGGCGCGCGGTCACCGTCGTCGTGCTCGGCCGGATGGTCGCGGCGCCGCTCGTCGTGAGCGCTCTGATCGAGCTTGCGCGGCCGTGGCTCGTCCTCGGCGACGAAGCGCGCATGACCGAGCACCTGATCGCAGCGATGCCCGTCTCGCTCAGCGCGGCCGCGCTCGTGCAGCGCTACGACGGAGACGTGCCGCTGGTCTCACGCGCGATTCTCGTGACGACGTTGCTCGCCGTCGCGACCGCGCCGCTCTGGATGCTCGCCGTCACGGCGCTCGGCTGACGTCGCGCAGCGCGCGCCTCACGTCCTCGGGGAAGCTCTGGCCGCCGTGGCCGCCGTGCTCCATCACGCGCAGCTCGCTCGTCTTCCAGCGCCGCGTCAGCTGCCAGGCGGTCTCGAGCGGGCCGCTCACGTCGAAGGGGCCGTGGATCACGATGCCCGGAATTCCGTCGAGCTTCGCGGCGTCGCGCAGCAGCGCGTCGTCGAGGAACGCCGCGTGGCGCCAGTAGTGCGTCACGAGGCGCGCGAACCCGAGCCGGAATTCCGGCTCCTGGAAGCGCGCGAACGGCGTGTGCCCCGGCGTGAGCGAGACGTGCGCGTCCTCCCACGCGCACCACTCGATCGCCGCGCGATCGCGGAGGATCGGATCCGGATCGAAGAGCATCTCCGCGTACGCATCGACGAGCGGGCGACCCCGCAGATGCGCCGGCACGGCGTCGCGAAAGCGCTCCCACTCGCGCGGGAAGATGCGCCCGACGCCCTCGGTGATCCATTCGACCTCGCGGCGCGACGTCGTCGTGCAGAGCCCGAGCACGAGCGCGCGGACGCGAGTAGGGTGCGCGTGCGCGTAGGCGAGGGCGAGCGTCGTGCCCCACGACACACCGAGGATCGTGAACCGCTCCATCCCGAGATGGATGCGCAGCGCTTCGATGTCGGCGATCAAGTGCTGTGTCGTGTTCGTGCTGAGATCCGCATCGGGATCGCTCGCGAGCGGCCGGCTTCGGCCGCAGCCGCGCTGATCGAAGAACACCGCGCGATACAGGGCCCTATCGAAGAAGCGCGGTGCCCCCGAGCCCCATCCCGCGCCGGGTCCGCCATGCAGGAAGAGCGCGGGCTCGCCGTCGCCGATGCACTCCCACGCGATCTCGTGGCCGCCCTCGACCGCGAGCATGCCGCTCGCGCGCGTCATACGGGCCGAGCGCGATGCGCGTCGAGGACGTAGCCGCGCGCGTCTTCCCAGCGGCCCGGCGTCGCCGTCGCGTTCCCGCCCGCGTCCACGTCGAACACCCAGAGGCCCTCGCGCCCTTCCTGTGTCGTGCTGCCGGCGCACAAGATCGACGGCCGCACACCCGGCAGCTGCAGCCGGTACTGCTTGTGGATGTGCCCGTGCACGAGGCACCCACGATCCATCGACGAGAGCGCATCGAGCAGCGCATCCGCGTTCTCGAGGCCGTGCAGCGCCGAGTCGGGCTGTCCGCTCTCTCTGCGCGGCGCGTAGTGGGTCGCGACGATCACGAAGCGATCTCTCAAGCGCGGATCGATCAACGCGCGACGCAGGCCGGCGAGCTGCGGCTCGGGCACGCGACCGCTCGAGCGCCACGGCTCGGGGTTCGGGCGCGCGCTCGCGACCGACACGATCGCGCAGCCTTCGAACAAGCGCACGAGCGGCCATTCTCCGTCGGTCGCGAGGTCGGGGCAGTCGCTCGTCATCCAGCCGTCGAAGTACTTTCCGAACCGATGCTCGCGAACGCCGTCGGGCAGATAGAGATCGTGGTTGCCGGGCAGCACCACGAGGCCGAGCGGGCGCGAGGCGAGCGGACGAACCGCTTCGGACGATGCGGCGAGCTCCGGCTCGGTCCCGAGGATCGTGAAATCACCCGTTCCCAGCGCGAGATCCACGCGCTCGGCCTCGGCGAAGCGGGCGAGGGCGGCGAGCTTCTCGCGTGCGCGCGCGAAGTAAGGGCGACGGCGCAATGCGTGGTTCAGCCCGCCGATCAAGCGCTTGCCCAGCCAGTCGCGCATCGGGATGGACGAAGCCGGCACGTCCACGTGCACGTCGCTGAAGTGGAGGATGCGCATCTCGGCAACGCCTATAGCGAATTCATCGCGACTACGGCCACATTGCGGGGCTGCCGAGCGCGGCGCCTTCGGGCAGACCGAAGCGCACGTTGAAGCACTGCACGGCCTGTCCGCTCGCGCCCTTCACGAGGTTGTCGATGGCGCCCTGCGCGAGCAGCCAGCCGGTTCGCTCGTCGAGCGTGTACGACACGTGCGCGCGGTTGCTGCCGCGCACCCAGAGCGTGTCGGGGCACGCGCCCGCGTCGTGCACGAACACGCTGGGTGAGCCCGCGTACATCGCGCGCGCAGCGTCGGTCACCTGCTGGACGGTCACGCCGCTCGGCAGTCGCACGTAGCTGCTCGAGAGAATCCCGCGCGTCATCGGAACGAGGTGCGGCGTGAAGATCACGCGCACGCTCTTGCCCGCGAGCTCGGTGATCTCCTGCTCGATCTCGGGCGTGTGGCGGTGCGAGCCGGCGATCTTGTACGCGCGGATGCCCTCGCTCGTCTCCGAGAAGTGCGTGCGCTCGCCCGGCGAGCGTCCTGCGCCCGAGACGCCGCTCTTGGCATCGACGACGAGTGGCGACCCGTCGAGCCACCCGTGCTTCGCCAGCGGCGCGAGCGGCAGGATCGAGGCAGTCGGAAAGCACCCGGGGACGGCGATGAGATCGGCTTTCGCGATCGCGTCGCGGTGCAGCTCGGGCAAGCCGTAGACGGCACTGTTCGCGAGCGAGGGCGCGCCGTGGTGGCCGTACCAGCGCTCGTGCTCGGCGAGATCGTGTAGCCGGAAGTCGGCCGAGAGATCGAAGACGATCTTCCCCTTGCTGCGCAGCTCCGCGCAGAGGGTCGCGCTCGCGCCGTGCGGCAAGCACGAGAAGATCGCGTCGGCTGCGGCGGCCGTGCGCGCCGCGTCGTGCGCGAGGACGTTGCCCGGAACGATCCCGGCGAGCGCGGGCAACACGGTGGCGATCGGCTGGCCCGCCTTGCCGTGGCCGACGAGCTCGGTGATCGCGACGCTCGGGTGCCCGAGCAAGATCCGCGAGAGCTCGGCGCCCGTGTATCCGCTCGCGCCGAGGATCGAGACTCGAATCCGCTCCATCACCACCTCCGGAAACGACGAAGCCGCGGGAGCTTTCGCCACCGCGGCCTGCCAGTAGGAGCTCGCTCGAAGATCAGCGCTTGCTGAACTGGAACTTCTTGCGCGCGCCCGGCTGACCCGGCTTCTTGCGCTCGGTCTCGCGCGAGTCGCGCGTGAGCAGGCCCGCGCGCTTGAGCGGCGGACGAAGGCCCGGATCCACGTTGAGCAGCGCGCGCGAGATGCCATGACGGATGGCCTCGGCCTGCGCCGCGATCCCGCCGCCGGCCGCCGTCGCGTAGACGTCGAACTGGCCGACCTTCTCCGAGACCTCGAACGCCTGGCGCACGATCATGCGCGACGTCTCGCGCGGGAAGTACTCGTCGAGCGTGCGGCCGTTGACCGTGATGGTCCCGTCGCCCTTGGAGAGGAACACGCGGGCCACCGCGCGCTTGCGCTTGCCGGTGCCGTACTGCTTGCCGTGGATCTGCTGGGGAGGCATCTGTTCTCAGTCTTTCCGAGGGATCAAAACGTGAATGCGGCCGGCTTCTGCGCGGCGTGCGGGTGCGTGGCGCCCGCGTAGACCTTGAGCTTGTCGTGCATCGCCTTGCCGAGCGGCGTCTTGGGCAGCATCCCCTTGACCGCCTTCTCGAGCGCGAGCTCCGGACGACGCGCGAGCAGCGAGCGATACGGCTCGGCCTTGAAGCCGCCGGGGATCGCCGAGTGCTTGTAGAAGTTCTTGCCGTCGAGCTTGTTGCCCGTGAGCTTGACCTTCTCCGCGTTGATCACGACGACGTAGTCGCCGTTGTCGTTGTGCTTCGTGTACGCGGGCGTGTGCTTGCCGCGGAGCACGCTCGCGATGCGCGAGCTGAGGCGTCCGAGGGGCTGATCCGTCGCGTCGACGATCCACCACTTGCGCGTGATTTCCGAGGATTGCACCGAATGGGTGCTCGTGCTGAGCGCGGACATTGCTGATTTTCCCTGAAGGTCTGCCGAAAAAGGGCCGCAACGAATAGCTGTGAGGCCGCGGAGTGTCAAGCGACGTCGGGCGATGACTGCTGGCCCCGGCGCGTCGAGAGGGTGGCCACCCGAGCCGCCGGTCCCTCCCTCGATCTGCGGGCTTTTCATGGATCGAATCTCGGCCCACCGCTTGCTCTTTCCACCTACATGCACCGCATCGCCCCGATCGCCTTCGCCACGCTGACCCTCGCCTGTGCCGGAACGGTCGACCCCGAGGCTGCCCCGTCGAGCTACGCCAGCTCGCTCTCCATGGGCGATGCGCAGGCCGTCATCGCGCTCGTCGACTACCCGGGCACGACCATGAGCGTGCTCGACACCGGCGCGCACCTCGACGCACGAGCGGCCAACAACATCGTGGCCCGTCGCAACGGCGCGGACGGCATCGCGCCCTCGTCCGACGATCGGCCGTTCGCGACGATCCAGGAGATCGACGACGTTCCGTACGTCGGCGATGCGGCGTTCCGCGCGCTCTACGCCTACGCGGCCACGCACCCGGCGCCGCAGGGCGCGACGGTCGAGGGCGTCGCGTTCCAGGGCTGGCAGCAGGAAGCCGTCGTGTGGGGCGTGAACCGGGCGACGCAGGCGGAGCTCGACGCGATTCTCGACGCGCGCGCGACGACGGGTCTGATCGCGGTGCGCCCGTTCGCGAGCGTGACGGCGATGGGCCCGGTGGCGTACGTCGGCTCGAGCGCGCTGACGGCGCTGCGCAACGCGGCGACGGGCTGGTGGAGCGCGATGCACGCGACGGCGCCTTCGCTCGCCGGCACGTTCGACTCGGTCACGTTCGACGAGGCGACCGCCACGACCGCGCTCGCGATCGCCAACCAGGCGACCACCGCGCAGCTGACCTCGCACGGCGTGACGACCAGCGCCGTGAACGCCATCGTCGCCGGGCGCCCGTACACGACGCTCGCGGCGGTCTCGGCCGTCAGTGGCGTCGGAACCTCCACGATGAACGCGCTCAAGACGTACGCGACGAGCGGCACGTGGGGCACGACGACGTGCACGAACGCCTTCGTCACGACGGCCACATCGCTCGCACCGCATCTCCTCTTCCTCAGCGAGAGCGATCGCCCGATCGAGGTCGTCTCGTACCCAGGGCAGGGCGCGACGGCGCCGACGGCGGCCTCGGTGCTGGCGCTCGTCAGCGAGGAAGCGGGCATGACGGTCGAGCAGCGCGACGTGGCGAACTACTACGTCGACTTCGAGCCGAACGACGCGATGGGCGATGCCGCCGTCACGCAGATGCAGGCGGCCGTGCAGGCGGATCTCACGGATCTCATCTACGTCGCGGTGTCGCTTCCCCAGACCGATGCGTACCACTCCGAGGTGCGCGTCTATCTCCTCGGTCGCGATGGCTGCGGGAACCTGGTCGGCCTCAAGTCGATCTCCGTCGAGACCTGATCATCGCCGCCGCGACCGCGTCGAGGCATGCTCCGGCGGGATGTCCGCCGCGCAGTGCCGCCTCTACGTGATCCAAGCGCGCGACGCGCCGCGCGCGGTGATCTTCCGGCGGGGTCCGAGCACGCACGTGATGCTCGCGCTCTGGCACACGGACACGGATCGCGTCGAAGAAGGCCAGTGGCTGAAGGGCCGCATCTACGAGCGGCGCGCCGATCTCTCGCCCGACGGAACGAAGCTGCTCTACTTCGCGGCGCAGTTTCGTCGGAAGGAGATGCCGACGTGGACGGCGATCTCGCAGCCGCCGTGGCTCACCGCGATGGTGCTCTGGCCCAAGCACGGCACATGGGGTGGCGCGGGCCTCTGGGAGTCGCCGCGCTCGATCGTGCTCAATCACCCGTACGGAAACGTGGAGCACGTGGCGCCCGACAAGCCGGTGCCGAAGGGGCTCGCGGTCCGCGAGATGGGCAAGTTCGGCGGCGGCGGCGAGGACTTCCCGATGCTGCATCTGCGCCTCGTGCGCGATGGCTGGCGTCTGCTCTCTCCCGGCGGCCGTGATGGCCCCGATTTCCAGCGCAGCCCCGTGTGGAAGTACGATCCGCCGATCGAGTACGCGCGATCGCGGCCGAAGGACGATGGGCTCGAGGTCCGCATGCGCATCCTCGGCGTGTCGGCGCGCGACGAGAGCTGGTACCAGATCGAGCACTGGGTCGTGCGCGTGGGAAAGCGCGGCGAGGAGCTCGTGCTCGATCTCGGTCGCGCCGAGTGGGCCGACTGGGATCGACGCGGTGATCTCGTCTTCGCGAAGGACGGCGTGCTGCATCGCGTGAAGTACCCGGCGCTCGATCTCGACGCGGCGCGCGTCATCGTCGATCTGCGGGACCGGAAGCTCGTCGCCCGTGCCGCGCCCGAGAGCGCGCGCAAGTGGAGCTGGCGCGGATGAGATACGTCGCGCTCCTCCGTGCGGTGAACGTCGGCGGGACGGCAAAGCTGCCGATGGAGCACCTTCGCACGCTCGCGACGGGCCTCGGCTACGCGGACGTCTCGACGTACATCGCGAGCGGCAACCTCTTGTTCACGGCGCGCGGCGCCGAGGCGAGCATCGCGAAGAAGCTCGAGGACGCGCTGCGCACGAAGCAGAAGCTCGAGACGGACGTGCTCGTGCGCACGGCGGAAGATCTCGCACCGCTCGCGACGAAGCATGCGTTCGCGGACCGCGGCGCCGATGGATCGCGCTTGCACGTCGTCTTCTTGCGCGACGCGCCGAGCGAGACCGCGATCGCGGCGCTCGATCCCGAGCGCTCGACGACCGGCGACGAGCTGTTGGTGCGTGGCCGCGAGATCCACTGGCACACGCCTGCGGGCGCGGGGCAGTCGAAGCTCTCGATGGCGTACTTCGAGCGCGTTCTCGGCACGCCCGGCACGACGCGCAACCACAACACCGTCACGAAGCTCTACGAGCTGCTCCGGCACTCATGAGCGAGGAATCCGTCGAAGAGCCCGCGCGCGCGCGTCCGGCGCCGGACGAGACCGGCGGCTACCAGCCCGTCGTCTACGAGCCGAGCCCGATGTGGCAGCGCATCTACCGGCGCTTCTTCGCGAGCGTGCAGATCGATCCGACGTGGGCGAGCCGCGTTCGCGATGCCGCCAAGGACGGCCAAGTCGTCTACATCGGGCGGGCCGTTTCGTTCCTCGACTTCCTCGCGCTCGACTTCCTCACGAAGGAGCACGGCCTGCCTCCGATCAAGCTCACCAACGATCTCGGGATGTCGATCGTGGAGCCCTTCGGTCGCGGATCGCGCCGCCTGCGCTTCAAGTCGCAGATTCCGGAGGACCGCGCGCTCGCCGAGTGCCTGCACCACGGCGACTCCGCGCTCCTGTTCCTCAGGCGTCATCCGGCGATCGGTCAGCACAAGGGCGAAGAGCTCGAGAACGATCTCATCCGCTCGCTCGTCGAGCTCCAGCGCAAGATCGCGCGCCCGATCCGACTCGTGCCACAGACGATCGTGTGGACCAAGCGACCGCCGACGAGTCGCAAGTCGCTGGTCGATCTGCTCTTCGGTCCGAGCGACTGGCCTGGGCGCGTGCGCACTTTCCTGCAGTTCGTCTTCAACTTCCGCAACGCGCTCCTGCGCGCGGGAGAGCCCTTCGATCTCGCCGAGCTGCTGCGCGACAACCAAGATCTCACCGATGCGGAGGCCGCCGATCGCGTCCGCTACGCGCTCTTGCGACGCCTCGAGCGCGAGCGGACGGTCGTGCTCGGCCCGGCGAAGAAGACGGCGACGCGGATCCGCGAAGAGATCCTGCGCAGCCCGCGCGTGCAGGAACAGATGAAGGCCGCGGCCGCCGAGAACGGTCGATCGCTCGAGGCCGTGCGCGCCGAGTCGGATCGCGAGCTCGCGCAGCTCTGTGCAGCGCCGGACATGGCGACCGTGGATCTCTTCCATCGCGGGCTGGGGCCGCTGTGGAATCGGATCTACGACGGCCTCGTGGTCGATGAGCCAGGCCTCGAGCGCGTGCGCGAAGCGGCGCGACGCGGGCCCCTCGTGTTCCTGCCCTCGCACAAGAGCCACATCGACTATCTGATCATCTCGGACGTGCTCTACGCGCACGGGCTCGCGCCGCCGCTCATCGCCGCGGGCGACAACCTCTCGTTCTTCCCGCTCGGCGCGCTGCTGCGGCGCAGTGGCGCGTTCTTCATCAAGCGGAGCTTCAAGGGCAAGAAGCTCTATCCACAGCTCGTGGATGCGTACATCCGCAAGGTGCTCGCCCTTGGCCACCACCTCGAGCTCTTCATCGAGGGCGGTCGCTCGCGCACGGGCAAGCTCTTGCCACCGAAGCTCGGCATCCTGTCGATGATCGTCGATGCCGCATTGAAGCTCGAAGACAGAGACATCCAGTTCGTGCCGGTCTCGATCGGGTACGAGCGCATCATCGAAGAGGGCTCGTACGTGCACGAGCTCGAGGGCGGCGAGAAGAAAGCCGAGAGCGTCGGCGGCCTGCTCGGGAGCGGCCGCATCCTGCGCTCGAAGTACGGGCGCCTGTACCTGCAGTTCGGCGAGATCCTCCCGTTTCGCGGGATGATCGAGGGCAAGCGCGAGCGCACGCCCAGCGAGCGTCGGGCGCTCGTGCAGCGCGTCGCGCATCGTGCGACCTACGAGATCAACCGTGTGACGATCGTGACGCCCGCCGCGATGATGGCGACGGCGCTGATGTCGCATCGCGTCCGCGGCATCGATCACGCTCAGCTGATGGCGCGCGCGAGAGAGCTGCTCGCGCTCTTCCAGAAGCACGGCGCGATCCTCGCGCGCTCGCTGGTCGATCGGCGCGGCGACCTGCGCCCCGATGCGCTCGAGAGCGCGATCCAGCTCTTCCAGGACGCCAAGCTCGTGACGATCACGCCGGAGCGAATGTTCGTCGTGCCGGACGATCGGCGGATGGCGCTCGAGTACCACAAGAACACCGTCATCCACTTCTTCGTGCCCAGCGCGCTCGTCGCGAGCTCGCTGGGCGCGCTCGGATGGGAGACCTCGCTCGTGGAGCTGCGCGATCGCGTCCGCACGCTCTCGAGGCTGTTCAAGCTCGAGTTCATGTACCGCGCCGACGCGGAGTTCGAAGCCATCTTCTCGGACGCGCTCGCACGGATGCTCGAGTCGGACGAGGTCCACTGGGAGGCCGATCGCGTGCGCCGCGCGGGCGGTGACGCGGGCAAGCGCCTCGTTCTCTACCAAGGGATGCTCAAGACGTATCTGGAAGCGTATCGGCTCGCGCTGCGATCGATCGTGCAGCTGGGAGACAAGACGCTGACGAAGAAGGAGTGGGTCAAGAGCACGCTCGTGCTCGGTCGACGCGCCCTGCAGCTCGGCGAGATCACGCTGCGCGAGTCGGTGGTGCGCCCCAAGCTCGAGACGGCGCTCGCGATCTTCCACGAGCTCGGGATCGCCCGCACGGAGGGCGAGAACGTGCACCATGGCCCGAAGATCGCCGACGCGGCCGCGCTCGACGCGATGCTCTCCGAGCACCTGGCCGAGTAGCCGTCACTCGCGGATGCCGCCGCGGGCGCGCGCGCGATCGCGCATGGCGAAGAGCTCTTGCTCGGAGAGGTAGCCGCTGCGGCGGTCGGACACCACGCCGTGCGCGTCGATCATGTAGAAGGTCGGCACGCCCGGCAGCTCGCCGAGCGCGCTCGTCCCGAGCGTGATCGACTCGCTCGGGTCGTAGACGACGGTGTACGGCGGCGAGAACGTCGAGGCGTAGATGGGCGCGAAGCTCGGCGCATCGCGCTCCGCCACGACACCGAGCACGACGGTGTCGTTCGCCTCGCGCGTGAAGCGCGACACCGGCCGGATCGCAGCCTGGGAGAGCCCGTCGTACGTCGCCAGCACGAAGAGCAGAACGAGCCCGCCCCGCTGATCGGCCAGCTCGACGATCCGGCCGTCCGTCGTCGTGAGCGCCAGCGTGACCGCGTGCTCGGACGACGGCCCGTGCGAGTCGCCCACGGTCGTCGCACCTCCGCATCCAGCGAGCGTGAAGAGCGCGATCCCCGACCCCAAGAGCAGCGAGCGCAGGAACATGGCGGCCGCGCAGCTTACGACGTGCCTGTGCGAGGGCTACATTCCCGGTGATGCGCCGGCTCCCGGTCTCCAACGACGACATGCGCGGCAAGCTCGACGCGCTCGTCGCGAGCACCGACGCGGCGGCGCGGCTCGACAACGATCCGTTGGGGCTCGTGCGCGCGCTTCCGTCCTCGCAGCGCGAAGTGGGCGGCCTGATCGCCGCGACGCTCGCGTTCGGGAACGTCGTCGCGATCCGCCGCAGCATCGTACGCGTGTTCGACGCCCTCGACGGCGCACCGGCGACGGCGGCGGACACGCTGAGCGAGCCCGAGCTGCGTCGTCGTCTGCGGACGTTCGTCCACCGCGTCTATCGTGGCGAGCACGTCGCACGCATGCTCGCGCGCGCCGGCAAGCTGCGTGCGGAGCACGGAACGCTCGGGCATGCGCTCGCGGTTCGGCTCGAGACGCCTACGACCGAAGGGCTCGTCGATGCTCTCGCTTCGTGGAGTGAAGCGCTGCGTGGCCCGTCGCCTGCGCGCGGCCTCGCCCATCTGCTGCCGGACCCCGCGAAGGGCTCGGCGAGCAAGCGGCTCTTTCTCTATCTGCGCTGGATGGTGCGTGCCGACGACGGCGTCGATCTGGGCCTCTGGCCGATCGCTCCGCGCCTGCTGGTGATCCCGGTCGATACGCACGTGCATCGCATCGCCAAGAACCTCGGTCTCACGCGGCGCAACGACGCGTCGCTGCGCACGGCGCTCGAGATCACCGCCGCGCTGCGCCGGCTGGATCCGGAGGATCCCGTTCGATACGACTTCGCGCTCTGCCACCTCGGCGTCTCGCGCGAGTGTCCGAGCCGCCGCGTCGAAGAGAAGTGCGCGCGATGCGTCGTGCGTTCCGTCTGCACGCGCTGGCGCTAGCGGCCGATCGGAGTGGTCCGCGAAGCGGGCACTCCGGCGGACCTACGGGAACGCCGCGGCGCACGCCTGATCGTGCGCCATGTCGATCGGGGCCGCCTCGAGGTCGCTCGAGCGGACCGTGTTCGGCGTCGTGAAGTCGAACATGTCCGTCATCGGCCACGCGTTCGCGTCACGCGACGTGAGCGCCGGCATCAAGAAGCGCGCCTCGAGCAGGCGAAGGATGCTCGTGTGATCGGTGACGTGCGGCGAGACGTAGTGCTGGCGCGCGTACGGGCTGATCACGATGAGCGGCACGCGGAAGCCGTAGCGATCGAAGTCGGCGTGATAGTCGCTCGCGCCCAGGCGCGGCGCGAAGCCATCGCCCGGCGGGCATGCTTCTGGCGGCGGCACGTGATCGTAGAAGCCGCCGTTCTCGTCGTACGTGAGGATGATCGCCGTGTCGTTCCAGATCGGGCTGTCCATCACGTGCTGGATGATGTCGCGCACGAACGCCTGGCCGTACTGCGGGTTGGCGGGCGGATGCTCGTCGTCCGTCGTCACCGCGTCCGTCGTCCAGTGCGGATCGATCCACACGACGCTGTCGACGTTGCCCGCGGCGAGATCCGTGTAGAAGCGGCTGAAGCTCGTCTCGTGCGCCTGCTGTTCGCGCGCCAGCGCGAAGCTCGGGAACGCGCCGACGATGAAGGGCACGAGCTCGTCGTAGATGCGCCAGCTGACGCCGGCCGAATTCAGCGCCTGGAAGATGGTCTGATCCCTACCGGCCATCGGGAACGCGTCGCTCGGGATCGCGTGGTTGTCGATCATCCCGAACGAGGTGGCCGCCAGATAGAACTCGCGGTTCACCCACGTCGGGCCGAGCACCGAGCAGTGGTGGTGATCGCTCATCGCGAACGTCTGCGCGAGATCCCAGTAGAACGACAGATCCGTCTGATCGAAGTAGCCCATCGCGCGGGCGCCCATCGGGTTGTTCTGCGTGACGAAGCCGTCGTTCGCGCCGTCGTGATACTCGAGGTGCGAGCCGGACCACTCGTGGTTCGTGTCGACCGTGCAGTACGTCGTGGAGTGGAAGCTCGCGACCGCAGGGTTGGTCCCGTCCGGGTTCGTGGTGCCGGCCGGGATGCCGTCGACGCCCGGCATCGTCCCGAAGTACGAATCGAAGCTCCGGTTCTCCTGCATGATCAGGATGAAGTGGCGGATCGGGATCTGCTCGCCGATCGGAACGGTGTCGCCGAGCGTCTCCCACGGCCATGCGCCGCTCTGGTACATGCAGCCGTCGCGGTGGGCCGAGGCCGTCGTCTCGTCGATGCGCGTGTACGCGCCGACGTCGCGCGGCCCGGTGTCTGGAAGCCTGGCCGCATCGCTGGCCGCATCGGGGCCCGCGTCGTCCATCGCGATCGGCGTCGGCGTACACGCCGTCAGGGTGAGCGCGATCCAAGCAAGCTGGTTCTTCATGCGAGCCTCTTCAGAAGTCGGAGAGCGTGAGCTCGGGGCCGAGGATGGAGTCGTTCCACGTCGCAGCGCCGTGGCAGTGGTTGCAGCCGAGGACCGGGCCGGCATCGCCTGCGTGCGCGTAGCCGTCGCCATCCGGCGGGCCGACGCCGTGCCAGCGCGTGGCGAACGCGAGATCGCCGTTCGCGTCGCGACTCGCATCGAGCCCGTAGTACTCCCAGCCCACCGCGCCATCGGCGTTGAAGTCGCCGCCGACCTTCACGAGCCCGTGTGCTTCCCACGCCGTCGGGTCGTCGCCTTCGCCCATGACGCGGACGATGTGCGTGCCGACCGCGAACGTGGTCGCTCCGTGCGGAGGCAGCCGATCGATCCACACCTCGGCGTGGCCCGTCGGATCGTCGAGGTGCACTGGATCGGCGCCGCGATCGAAATGCGTCCAGTGCGACACGCCCACGAATTCGGGCGGCTCGGGCGTGGCGCAGGAGGTCATGAAGAGCAGCGCCGCGATAGCGGGCGCATGTGACACCCGCGTGGCGAACGAGCGACGCTTGATTCCGCTCATCGCGCCAGCAATCCCATCGCGACGCGGGCCACGAGGTTTCCGCCCGTGGCTTCCAGCGACTCGAGCGAGAGCGCATCGAGCAGAGTCGTCCCCGCGGGGCTCTGCGCGATCGCACGCACCAGAGGCAGCATGCGCAGATCGATCCGCAGCTCGTCGCCTTCGCGGTCGGTCACGGCCGACGAGCTGTCGCGCTCGGCGGCGATCTGCGGCGCCATCGCGCCCCAGAGCGCGCGCGCGATGAGCGATCCGACCGACGCCACGAACGCGCGCACGAGCGGCTCGCCCGCGGCCTCCTCGGGAACGACGATGAACACGACCTCTTTGGCGCCGTGAGGCGCGAAGCGGGGCGCGGAGGGCACCAGACGCGCGCGGATCGTGCGCCCGTCGTCGGTCTCGAGATCGACGCGCAAGGCACCGTCATCGGCCTGCACGCTCGCGGATCGGATGCCCGGCAGATCGAGCGCCGCCCGATTCAGCTCACGCTCCGGCAGCTGCAGTCGCCGCGCGCCGATCTCGCCACCGAGCTGCCGCAGCGCGGCCACGAACGGCTGCTCCCGCACACGGCTCTTCGCGCGCTCGCCCGCGCGACGGACCAGGCTACGCAGGGAGTCGAAGCGGTCACCCACCGGCCGAAGGTGTAGCGCCTCTCGTTGCTCTCGTCGCGCCCCCCGGGTATGCACGGCCCTCTCCGAGCCCCTCCGCCCCAGGAAGATGCATCGTGGCCAAGCCCAAGAAGATCACGGCCCCCACGGCCGAGACCGGCACCAAGCAGATCGCCGACATCGAGACGCCCGGGGTGAAGTGGAACGTCGTCGCGATGATCGCGACGGCCCTCGTCGCGCTCTGGGTCTTCGCGTTCATGCTCGTCCCGTACGTCGGGTACTGGGGCGTGGGCGTGGTCGGTGCGCTGACC
>CAYSCF010000178.1:0-13937 GCA_964429305.1 uncultured Sandaracinaceae bacterium
GTACGCGACCGTGCCCATCTCGCCGACGTGGTCGAGCATCTACGACGTCGTGATCGTCTCGCGATGCACCCAAGGCAGCTGTCACGGCGCCGGCAATCCGGCGGCGGGCCTCGATCTCTCGGATCGCGATCGTGCGCTACGCGTGCTGATGACGCAGAGCGCGAGCCCGCACTCCGACTGCGCCGGCCACGGCGCATACATCGTGGCGGGCGATCCGGATCACTCGCTCTTCTACACGAAGCTCACGGTGACTCCGGCCGCGTGCGGCACCACGATGCCCAACGGCGGCGCCCTGCTCGCCATGCGCTACCAGACCGCGATCCACGACTGGATCGTCGCCGGCGCGCCTCCATGAAGAGACGCGCGTCACGATTCAGGTCATGAGCTCGGGGATCATTCCGTGTGCGAGGCCTGCATCGCCGAAGTCGTCGACCGGCGAGCCGTCGCTCTTGGTGCAGCCGACCGCGGTCAGGATCGTATTGAGCAGCTTGTTCGTCGTGACGCCGTTGACGTCGACGAACTGACCCGTGCGGATCGCGCCGCCGGCGCTGCCGGCGATGATCCACGGCATGTCCGTGCCGCCGTGCGGCGGGCCCGCCGAGAGATCGTTCGTCCAGATCGCGAGCGACTCGTCGAGCAGCGTGTGGCCGGCGACCGGCGACGAGATCGCGTCCATGCGATCGAGCAGGTGCTTGAACATCTGGAGCTGGAGACGATCCACTTGCTGGTGGAGCGTGATCGCGTCCGGGATCGGTGCGCCATCGGCGCCGTCCGAGTAGATGCGGTGCGAGATCCAGTGGAAGCGCGGGAGCAGCGTGCCGCCGATCGTGTACTGCGTCTGGTCGTTGCCTTCGCCGACCTGCAGCGTCGCCGAGCGCGTGTAGCCGCACGCGAACGCGAGCGTGACTACGTCCATGTGGGTGCGAACCACGTCGGGGCGCACGTCGTTCGCGGTCGGATCGGTGATCGAGGCGATCTCGCCGGTGAGCACGCTGTCGCCCTCGCACGACATCGCCGAGAGCTCGGTGTCGCGCACGGCCTCGAGATGCTGCTGGAGGCGGCCGCGATCGCCGCTCGAGAGCACGGGGCTCGCGATGAGGTCGCTGAGCTGGCTGCGCACGAGATCGTTGACGCTCATGCGTCGCGCGACGATGCGCTGCTGGATCTCCGGCGGCGCGCCGCTGATGCCCATCATGCGCATGTACTGGTTGGCCGGTGATCGCTCCGCCGACGTGCGCATGCCGGGCGCGCGCCAAGAGAGACCCTCGGCGATGTACGCGCTCGTCGGGCCAGCCATGAGCGTGATCGGATCGCGACCGGCCGGGTTGAGCTGATCGGCGATGCGCCAGTCGATCGACTGACCCATCGAGAGCGGCGTGTTCGCGGTGCCGCCCGTGTTCTGCGCGGCCGTGAGCACCTGGACGATGGACTCGGAGTGGCCACACGCGGGCGTGCCGAACGGGCGGTTGATGCCCTTCACGATCGCGAGCTTGCTCGCGTGCGCGGCGAGCTCGCCCGTCGAGCGATCGGTGTTCGTGCTGCCACCGAGGATCGCGGTGGTGAGCGGGCCGGTCGCGGCGGGCCAGAAGTGCTCGGGCTCGGTGCTCCACTGCTGCTGCACGCCGTTGCCGGCGCGCACGACGATCACGGGATGCGGCACACCATCGTCGGCGCGCGCGATGCCCCAGCGGCGACCGCTGCGTCGGCTCTCCGCCCAGTCCAGCGAGTCGAGGATCGGCAGCGCGAGCACGACGCCACCGAGGCCGATGAAGAAGCGTCGACGGGAGGTCTTCGTCCCCGTGGGCGCGTTCTTTTCGTTCTTCTTGGTCATGGCGACACTCCCATCACCGCGTACTCCGTGGTCGAGCGCGTCCGGAACGCTTGGCTCGTGACGAGCGTCAGGACGATGTCCTGCACCGGCGTGTCGTCGTGAAGCGATGCGAGGCCGACGCGGACGATGGTCGGGCCGTCGTTGTCGTCGGTCACGCGGCCGTGCAGGTACTCGACCCAGTTCTGCACGTAGCACTCGTGCGAGAACGGCTGGCTCGCCATGATGTGGCCGAGCTCGATCGCGCCGTCGTAGTGCGTCGGCTGGCTGCCGAACGTGTACGTCGCCGTCGCGTCGACTGGCTGCATCACGTCGGTGTCGCGCCAGCGGCCGAGCGCGTCGTAGTGCTCGTACGCGAACCCGATCGGATTGATGAGCGTGCCGTGGCACGTGGCGCCGCACGTTCCGGCGCCCGTGTGGTTGTTGATGCGCTGGCGGATCGGAAGCGGCATGTGCGGATCGTCCGGCGGCAGCGGCGGGACGTTCATCGGAGGCGCGGGCAGCGGCGCGCACAGGATGCGGCGGTTGATGAACACGCCGCGGTGGATCGCGTCGCTCTCGATGGGGCTCGCGTTGAGGGCGAGGAATCCGATCTGCGTGAGCAGGCCGGCGCGGCGTGCCGGATCCAGATCCACGCGCTGCGGCGTCGATCCGAAGCTGCCGGTCAGACCGTAGACGCGTGCGAGCGGCGCATCGACGTAGGTGAACGGCGCGGTGAGCAGGCGCGTGAAGCCGGCGCGCTCGTGGAACACGACGTCGTCGATGAACGACGAGGTCTCGGTCTGCATCGAGGTGTGCAGTGCATCGTCCCACTCCGGAAAGAGCGTCGTGTCGCGCGGCGTGATGTCGCCGTACGAGCCCGTGCCGAGCATCTCCGCGTGGAACAGCGCGACCATCTCTCGGGCGCGCGGATCGGCGAGCATGCGTACGGCCTGCGTGCGCAGCCCCATCTCCGTCGAGAGCTGGTGCGCCGCGGCGGCCGCGAGCAGCTCGTCATCGGGAATCGTGTTCCACAGCGCGAACGAGAGGCGGCTCGCCAGCTCGTAGTCGCTCAGCGCGATACGTCCGTCCGTGACCGTCGTCGTCAGCTCCGGCCGGTAGAGGAAGCCCGGCGATTGGAGCATCGACTCGATGGTGATCTCGACGCCCGACGTGAACGCGTCGTGCTCGGGATAGAGCGTCGCGCCCATCATGAAGAGCGCATAGAACGAGTCGACCTCGGCGCTCGCGAGCGGCCGGCGGAAGGCGCGCTGACCGAAGCCGGTGATGAACGCCCGTGCCCGCGCGTCGGCGGGGCTGGCGGGAAGGCCGTCGGGAAGAAGACGCGTGACGGCGGCCGGATCCCCCGCGACCTGCGCGGCGAGCGTCTCGGCGGCGCTCTGATAGCTGGTCCAGAGGGCCTCGCCGACGACGAGGTCTCCGCCGGCGTTGTCGAAGGTGCCGCGGCGCGAGTCGTTGACGAACGTGGACGAAAGACCGCTGCGCGCGGGGAGATGCAGCAGGTCGCGGGTGGCGTTCTCCCACTGCGGATGGCTCAGGCGCGGGACGCGCGACACCGGCGACGGCTCGTCGCACTCGATCGTCCTGCAGCTGCTCGTGGCCTCGTCCGGAGACGACGGCCCGAGCCCCAGCTCACCGGTCTGACAGCCGCCGAGGCCGCACACGAGTGCGACGACGAGAGCTCGCGGAGCGAATGCTTCTCGACGCATCGAAGAACGGTACGCCCTCGAGCTAGCGAACAACAAGCGGGATTTGCCCGCGCGGGCGATCGGTCTCCCAGACAGAAATCGGACCACCTCGCCTATGGAGTCCTCTATCGTCGCGTCATGCGCGTCGTTCTCGCGATCGCTTTCGTCCTCGGTATCGCGTCGGGTGTCGCGGCACAGGATCGCGCTCGTGTCGCGATCGGCTCGATCGAGGGTGGATCGGCGGTGTCGGAGGCTGTGCGCAGTGCGCTCGCCGCCGATGCGCGCGTCGAGGTAGTCCAAGATGCGGGCAGCGCGCAGATCGTGATCGAAGGTGCGATGCGTGGGCGCGCGCGGCGTCGAGCGCTCGCCCTCACCGCGACCGATGGGCACGGGCGATCGCTCGCGACGGCACGCGCCCGAGGAGCGCTGCCGCGGACGATCGAGACGGCGCTCGGGCAGCTGCTCGGCGAGGCATTGCCGCAGATCGCGAGCGCCACTTCGTCCTCGACGCCTTCGTCGTCTTCGTCCTCGTCCTCGTCTTCGTCGTCGGGCGACGTCGAGGTCGCGGCGCCCAGCCGACCCACGGCCACGGCCGCGCGCCCGGCGCCCGCGCCTTCCACACCTTCTTCCGCTGCGTCGTCGTTCGGCGAGGGTGTGCCGCTCTTCGTCATCTCGATCGGCGCCGGCATCCGCTCGCGCGACGCGACCATCCACGTCGGCGGCGGGATGACGCGCACCTATCACGCGTCGCCGTTCGCCGAGATCTACGCGCGCGTCGATGCGCGCCCGCTCGGCAACGATCCGACGTACGCGCGCGGCCTCTTCCTCTGGGGCGAGGCGGGATACGCGCTGGGCCTCTCGTCGCAGCTACCCGATCGCACGCAGGTCTCGACGACGTTCCTCCGTCTCGGCGCGCACGTCGGGTACCTGCTCCCGATCGACTCGTGGCTCGAGGTCGGCGCGAGCTTCGGCTTCGGGTGGGAGCGATACGATCTCGGCGCGAACGTCGTGCTGCCCGCGATCGACTACAGCTATCTGCGTCCCGCGCTGCGCGTTCGTGTCCGTATCGTCGGCGAGCTGCTCGTGATCGGCGTCGAGGGTGGCTATCGCGCGCTGCTCTCGCGCGGCGGTCTCTCGGATGCGTTCGGCCCGGGCGGCGACAGCTACGGCTACGACTTCGGAGCAACGATCTCCGGCACGACCGACTTCGGCCTCTTCTACGGCGTCGAAGCCGGATACGCCTCGTTCGTGCACGCGTTCTCGGGCATGGGCGCCAGCGCGCAAGGCATCGACGGAACCGATGGCGGTTACCGCTTCCTCGCGACGCTCGGCTATGCGCTGCGTTAGGGCGCCTCGGGCGCTTCGTTAGCTCTTCAGCAAGCCGAGCTGCTTCAAGCTGCGCGCGCTCGCGACGAGCGCCTCTTCGCGCGAGCGCGGCTTCCATCCCAGCACGCGCTGCGCCTTCTCGCTCGTGCCGTTCTTCGGCTTGCCGAGCTCGGGCACGAGCAGACCGATCGCCGGATCGAAGAGCGCCGCGATGCGGAGCAGCCAGCTCGGCAGCACGCGCTTCGGGATGCGCTTGCCGTCCTCGCCCAGCTGCGCGCGCATCGCCGCCGCGATCTCCGCGATGCTCATGAAGTCGCCCGACACGCAGAGGAAGCGCTCGCCCTTCGCCGCGGGATTCGTCATCGCGCGCAGGTGTATGTCGGCCACGTCGCGCACGTCCACGATGCCGAACCAGAGCTTGGGCAGCCCGGGCATCGCGCCATCCACGAGGCGCTTCACGAGCTCGATCGACGTCGAGTAGTCCTTGCCGAGCACCGGCCCGAAGATGCCGACCGGGTTCACGACCGAGAGCTCGAGCTGCTTGCCCTCGCGCGCGACGAAGTCCCACGCGGCCTTCTCCGCGAGCGTCTTGCTCTTCGGGTACGCGGCGACCTTCGGACTCGTCGCGTCGGTCCAGTCCTTCTCGGTGAACACGCCGTTCGTCGGCGGATGGCCGTAGCCGATCGCCGCGAACGACGACGTCAGCACGACCCGCTTCACGCCCGCGTCGCGCGCGGCCTTCATCACGCGCAGCGCGCCCTCGCGCGCGGGCACGATCAGATCGTCTTCGTGCTTCGGCTGACCGGCGGGGAAGGGCGAAGCGACGTGCAGGACGTAGTCGCATCCCTTCACGGCCTCGTCCCAACCGGCATCGCTCGTCAGATCCGCGGCGAAGAACGCGACGCCCTCGGTCGACTTCGCGCCGCCCTTCTCCAGCATCGCGCGGACCTCGGGCTCGCGTGTCAGCGAGCGCACCGTCGTCCGCACGCGATAGCCCCCTTCCAGCAGCTGCAGGATGCAGTGCCCACCGACGAAGCCCGACCCACCCGTGACGAGAACCGTTTCACCGCTCATACGGCCGGTCCTACCGCTTACGTGCCGCCCCACCAATCGATCACCAGCTGCGATGGATCGGCGGGATCGACGAGCACGGGCAGCGTCGCGCCGTGGAAGACCTTGCTGCTCCGCTCGACCGGCTCGTTGCGCGACAGCTCCCACGACGGCCGGCCCGGCAGCTCGATGCGCATCTTCAACGAGAACATCGTCGCGCCGTCGACGCGCAGATTCGACGCCGTGTACTCGAGGACCGTCGCGGTGCCGCGCACGCCCATCTCGCGCAGTCGCTTCTGCAGGTTCGAGCGTGCGAGACCCCGCCAGCCGAGCACGAGCAAGAGCCCGCCAGTGGCGGCCCAGAACAGACCGAACGCGCCGACGCCCATCGCCGCGCCCGCGCCGCCCGCGACTTCGCCTTCGACGAGGCCACCCACGATGAGGCCGAGCGCCCCGAGGAAGCACACGAGCGCGATCCCGACGAAGATGCCGCCGATCGTGAGCGAGACGATCGCGTTGGTGCGCTTGGCCTTCTCCAGCTCACGACGCGCGCGATCGAAAGCTTCCTGAGGTCCGCCGTGCATGGGCAAGGGTATCGCTCGATCGAGCCGGGCCACAATCGCGGGCTCGAGATTCAGAGCGCGTCGAGGAACACGCGCCGCGCTTCGGCTTGTCCGGCGATCTCCGCGATCAGCTCCAGCGCTTCGCCGAGCGCCTCGGCCGCGAACGCGAGCTCGGGCGGTGGCGGTGCGGGCTCGGCGTCGAGCGAGAGCGCGCGCATCGCGAGCACGGTGGGGGGCGTCGAGCCGCTTACCCACGCGCTCATTCCACCGCCGAAGCGCGCGGTCTGCGCGCGCACCCGGCTCATGCGATCCGCCTCTTCGCGCGCCATGACCGCCGAGACGGCCTCGGCCGCTCGGAGCACCCACGCCGTCGCGCCTGCGAGCTTGGCCATGCGCGCACCATCACCGCGGAACGTTCGTGGCGGCTCGCTCGCGAGGGCGTCGCAGCGATCCGCCGCGCTCAGACAGGCCTCGCCCGATCCTTCTCCGGTGACGGCCGCGTAGGCTTCTTCGAGCAACGCCGTGACGCCATCGGCGCCCGCCTGCGCCTCGATGGCGACGCCGACCGCGGCCACGACGAGATCCATCGGGATGGTCGCGGTCGCCGCGAGCCATCCAGCCCACGCGGCACGCGGGCAACGCTCCAAGAGCGCAGAGAGCTCGGACTTCGGCAGCGACAGCAGCTCGATGTCGCTGCGTGGCGCTTCGTCGGCCCACTGCGTCAGCGTGTCGGGCGCTCCCGCCCAACGAAGTAGATCGGGCAGCTTCGTCACGCGCGCTTCGGCACGGCGATCGTCGTGAAGTCTTCGGCGCCGTGGCCGGCGGCGATCGCTTCGTCCATCGCCTGCGCGACGGCCGGAAGGACCGTGAGCTTCTCGAGGCCCGCGGTCTCGATCATCAGTCGCACGTCCTTGCGCGCCATCGTGAGCTCGAAGCCGACCGGCGCGCTCGCTGCGCCCAGCGCGCGTCGGCCCATGCCGGACGCGGTCGGCGAGAACACGTCGAAGAGCGAGAGGATCTCCTCCGGGGTCACGCCCGACGCGTGGCCCATGCGGAACAGATCGCCCATCGCGGCCGTGAGCATCACCAGCAGACCATTGCCGGTGATCTTCATCTTCGCTGCCTTGTCGGGCTCGGCGCCGAGATAGAGGAGCTTGCCCGTCATCGTCTCGAGCAGCGGGCGCAGCGCCTTCTCGTCCTCGGCCGGGCCGGCGAGCAGCATCATCCCGGTTCCATCGCGCGAGTTGGTCGGGCCCATGAACACCGGCGCGTGCACGTAGCGAACGCCGGTCGCGCGGAGCTTGGTGAAGCGCGCCGCGACGCCGGCCGGAAGGTTCGTGCTGTGATCGATCACGTACACGTCCTTGCCGAGGCCGGGGCGCAGCTGCTCGATCACTTCGTCGACGACGGAGTCTTCGGCGAGCACGAGATGCACGCGCGAGGCGCCGTTGACGGCATCGGCCGGCGAGCTCGCGACGTACGCGCCCTTCTCCGCCAGCGGCGCCGCGCGCGACGCGGTCCGGTTCCACACGCGCACCGTGTTCTTCTTGCCGAGCAGATTCTCCGCGAAGCCCTTGCCGAGCAGACCCATCCCGAGGACCGCGACCGTGTTCGTCATGGGCGGACGATAGCGCGTCCGCGTCGCGCGAGGCTCGGTTCGAGCGTGCGAGCCTCGGTTGGGAATTTCCGCGGGAACCCAGGAACCCAGGAGAGAGAGAGAGAGCACACGAGTCCTGGGTTCCTCTCTTCCTGGGTTCCCGCGAAAAAAATAGCGCCGAAGCTCGCGCGCACCGCCGCCGATCGGTAGAGATTCGCGTGATGGATCTCGAAGAAGCGTGTGAGCTCTTGGTGAAGACGAGCACGCTCGGTGCACCCGACGTGCGGCGCATGGCGGCGATGATGGTGCTCGATCAGGATCCGTCGACCGCGGCCATCGAAGGGCTGCTCGTCGAGGTGGAGGCCGCCGCGCGACGACAGGAGCTGCCCGAGCAAGACGCGGCCGTCTTTCCGCAGCTGATGATCGCGGACGTCGTCGTGTCGGGCGTGCTGCGCAATCATCCACGCGAGGACATCGTGCCGGTCGTCGCGCGACGGCTCGACGTGCTGCGTGCCTCGCAAGCGTTTCGCGCGCGCGATCGGTTCGCGATCTGGATGGCGGAGGCGCTCTCGTTCCTGCTCGCGCGCCGCGCGCTCGACGAGCATCGCGACGTGATCGAGCGGCTCTGGCTCCACGAGCTGGGCGCGTCGGGCCGCGAGCTCGCGATGCACTGGGGCGACGATGCGATGAAGCGCGCGATACCGGTCCGCGTGGACTAGAGCGAGGAGAGATACAGGGCGAGATCGGCGCGCTGCGCGGCATCGAGCGCGCTGCCGTCGTGACGTGGGCCCCCGCACGAGCCCAGGACGTCGGCGAGCGTGGCCGCGCAACCGTCGTGGAAGTACGGCGCGCGATAGCCGAGACCGGGCAGCGACGGAACCTGGAAGGCTCCGTGGGTGCTGACGTCGATCGTCGACTCGTTCGAGAGGCTCGGCCCCGCGTGGCAATCGGTGCAGCCCGCGCTCGCGAACAGCGTGCGCCCGCGCGTCACCGCGTCGGGATCGTCGACACGGGGCGTGGGCCACGCGGGCTGCGCGTCGAGCCAGTGCTCCATCGCGCTCGTCTGATCGGCCTCCAGCGTGCCGCCCGCATGCGGGTGCCAGAGCATGTCGTCGATGACCGCGTCGAACGAAGCCAGCTGGCCGTGCCATCCGAACGGCGCAGTGCCACTCACGCCGCCGCGCAGGCCGATCGTGCGCAGAGGCTCGCCGTTCACGGTCCAGCGACGGCCGTCCTCGCCGCCCTCCGGATGGCATGACGCGCATGCGACGTGATCGGCGCCGGCCGCGTGGAACGCATCGAGGCCCGTGTCGAGGATCAGGCCTCCTGGCAGCTGGATCTCGAGTGGCATGCCACGCGTCGGGACGACGAAGAGCCCGAGCGGTGCGCGCGTCTGCGCGAAGAGCGTTCCGTCCGCGCCCCACGCGACGGCGACGACGCGCCCTCTCGGACCGAGACAGTCGAGGCTTCTTGGCGGACCGACGATCGCGCCCGAGAGCGCGCGCACGAGGATCGGATGACACGCATCGAGCGGCGGCGCTCCCGCCACGGCGATCGCGATCGAGCGCGCGTCGGCGGAGATCGCGGCATCGATCGCGAGCGTGGCGCACGGCAGGACCACGGCGGCGTTCGGCCTATCGCCGCTGACCGACGTCACCGCCGCCTGCACGCTCGCGGTGCCGCACGACGGAGCGGTATGCCCCCAGGCGGGCGCCCCGCCCGCGAGCTGGTGCACGACGAACGCGCCCGCCCCCGATGCGATGACGCGCCACGCGACGCCGGGCGTGAGCGTGCCCTGCGCGCTCGTCATCGACGGCAGATCGATCGTGCTCGTCACGGTGCCCGCGAGCGGATCGACGACGAGGAGCTGGCTCGATCGAAAGCGCGTGACGAGCAGACCGCCGTCGATCGTGACGACGTCGCGGAGATCGCTCGCGAGCGTGACCGTGCGCTCGATCGGCCCCGTCGTCGTCAGCGTGACGAGCTCGCCGCCCATGCACGCGACGTGGAGCCGATCGTTCGGGGCGTCGTACGCGATGCCGCGCGGGACGGGGCACACGTCGCGTCGCGCGACCACGACGGGAGCGCTCGGTTCGGACAGATCGAACGTCGCGACCGCGCCGGCGCCGCGCAACACGACGTGAACGAGGCCGGACGCGTCTTCGACTGCTCGTCCTGGATCGTCGTGGAGCGAGAGCGCGAGCTGCCCGACCTGCGCCATCACGCTCGTGTCGATCACGCGCACCGTGTCGCCATCGGGGTCACCGAGGACGGCGAGCGGACGCGCGCGCGCGACCAGCAGCGTTCCACCCGAGAGCGCCGGCGGCGCAGGATCGGCCTGATGCGTCGGGCCGAGCGCCCCACCGAGCGAGCCCATGTCCGGTGCCGGTCCCGCATCGTAATACTGCGCGTCGGGACAGAACCCGTGACACGGGTCGTAGTCGTCCGGGATGAAGCAGCCCGTGAGGCAGAGCGCGACCAGCGTCACTCGCAGAGACACGCGTCACTACGACGACGGCGCGACTCCTATTTCGCGGTCCGCACCGGGTCGAGGACCGTGAGCACGAACGTGTCGGAGCGCTCGTCGATCACCACGCGCTCGCCCGTATCGAGCGTGACGAAATATCCGACCTCGTATGCGTGCTTCTTGCGCGAGCGGTCGCCGAGGGCGGCGGCGAGATCCGCGAGGGCGGCCTCGCTCCTGGTGCCGAGCGTGCGCGCGGCCGAGGGCGCCACGAGCACGCGCGTCTTCACGTCGGACGGGCGGATCGCGCTCCAGGGCTCGCCGTGTCCCTCGACGGTCTCGGACACGCCTCGGACGATCGCGTCGATCTCGCGCTCGCCGTCGCCGTCGAGCGCGCGCGTGATCTCGACGTCGATGTCGCAGCCGAGCGCGCGCAGCGCCTCGGCGGCCTCTCGGATCGACGTGGGCGCGGAGCGCAGGAACGACATCGGCAGCACGCTTTCGCGCAGCTGTTCCTCGGTCCAGCCACCGTGCTCGGCGACGCGCGCGAGCGATGCATCGCCCCAGCCGAGCACACGCAGCTCGGCCTGCGCACCGCGAGCGTGCTCGAGCGAGGCGCGCACGAGCGTCGGCTCGCTCCGACGTCTCGCGTTCTTGTCGTAGTCGAAGTTGCCCAGGAAGAACGAGAAGGCGTCGACGGCGAACGTCCGCGGCTCGGCATCGAGCTCGTGGTCGCAGAGGGCGTACGCTCCGGTGGTGCGCTCGGCGCCCAACGCACGGGCGGCCTCGCAAGCGCGGTCGAAGTAGCTCGCCGAGTAGGAGGTGTTCGCGATCACGTCTCGCGCCGTGCGCAGCAGCACGTCACCCGAGCCGTCGAGGAAGTCGTGATCGTAGTACGCGCCGAGCTCGGGATGATCGGGCGGACCGCCGAGGAAGAGCGCCAGGCGGCCCGGTCTCTCGCGGAAGGACGGCATCGGCCTCAGTGGTACTGCGCGAGCAGGTAGAGCGAGCCGTGAAGCGCTTCGGCGGGGATCGCGATCGAGCCCAGGTCGTCGCACGACACGCTCAGAACCGATTCGCCCCGCACAGCACGCGCCGGTTGCTCGTTGTTGCCCCCGTGGAAGACCCAGCCCTGCTCGCGCAGATCCTCCAGCGCGATTCCGTCCTCGTCGACGGGGAGTGGCTCGCTCGCGCCGCGCGCGAGGATCGCGCTCGCGAGCGCGCCCGACGCGACGAGGTGCAGAGCGGGCGCCGTCGTCTCGAAGTCGGTGGCGTCGTAGGCGACGCCGACCCAGCCCGGTCGCTGTGCGGGCGTCAGCGTCGCGGCACGTTGCGCGGGCGTGAAGCCCATGGGTGAGCGAGGCAGCATCCGCGCGAGGCGCTTGCACGTGAACGCGTCGAGCGCGCGTGCCCGTTCCAGCCCCGCATGCAGCCGATCGAGATCGAGCGGCCCGTACGGATCGGCGGTCACGCCTCGACGTACCTCGCTCGCGACGCGCTCGATCACGTAGCCGATCACGACGCGCGCGTAGAGCGGCTTGCCGTCCTCGGGCGGCTCGTACGCCGTCTCGTCGTGCGCCGCGACGACCTCGAGCACCGCCCGCGCCGCTTCGCGCAGCCCTGCGAGCTGCCCGTGGCTCAGCGTGAAAGAGTCGATCGCGCGGCCGGCGACGATGAGCGCGTGCGGTTCCTGCCGCATCGACCCCTGTTACGACCGCGAGGCTGTCGACGCAACGCATCGTGCTACGTTCGCGCCGCTCATGACGACCAAGATCTCCGAGAAAGAGGTCGAGCATGTCGCGCGTCTCGCGCGTCTCTCGCTCGCACCGGAAGACATCAAGAAGATGCAGGGCGAGCTCGAGGGAATCCTCGCGTTCATGGCCACGCTCGAGAAGCTCGACACGAACGGCGTGCCGCCGACGACGCACTCGATCGAGATGAGCGTACCGCTGCGCGAGGATCGCCACGTGCAGTCGCTCTCGCACCACGAGGTGCTCGCCGCCGCTGCCAAGAGCGAGGCCGGCGCGTTCGCGGTGCCGAAGGTCCTCGACGGAGAATGACGATGGGCACGCTCCCCGAAGAAATCTTGAAGAAGAGCGCGACCGAGATCGCGCACCACGTAGCGGTCGGCGATGCGAGCGCAGTGGAGCTGGCGCGCGCGTCGCTCTCGGCCATCGCCAAGCACGACGGCGATCTGCACGCGTTCTTGTTCGTCGACGCGGAGGGCGCGCTCGCCTCGGCGGCGATGGTCGATCGCGCGCGCGCGGCGGGCGAGAAGCTCGGGCCGCTCGCGGGCGTGCCGGTCGCGCTGAAGGACAACCTCTGCGAGCGCGGGACGCCGACGACGTGCGCGTCGAAGATTCTGCAGGGCTGGATCGCACCGTACGACGCGGACGTCGTGACGCGCCTGCGTGCGGCCGGCGCGACGCTCGTCGGCAAGGCGAACATGGACGAGTTCGCGATGGGCTCGTCGAACGAGAACTCCGCATACGCGAACGTGCACAACCCGTGGGATCTCTCTCGCGCGCCGGGTGGCAGCTCGGGCGGCTCGGCGGCTGCGGTCGCGAGCGGTGTCGCGGCGGTCGCGCTCGGCAGCGACACGGGCGGCTCGGTGCGTCAGCCCGGATCGTTCACGGGAACGGTCGCGTTCAAGCCGACGTACGGGCGCGTCTCGCGCTACGGGCTCATCGCGTTCGCGAGCTCGCTCGATCAGATCGGCCCGTTCACGCGCACGGTGCGCGATGCGGCGCGCGTCACCGGCGTCATCGCGGGGCACGACCCGCGCGATGCGACGAGCGCCGACGTGAAGGTGCCGGACTACGAGGCTGCGCTCGATCGATCCCCGAAGGGCGTACGCATCGGCGTGGTTCGCTCGTCGCTCGGCGAGGGCTGCGACGAAGCCGTGCGCAAGGCGATGGAGGACGCGATCCACACGCTGCGTCACCTCGGCTGCACGATCGTCGACGTCGAGCTGCCGACGGCCGAGCATGCGGTCAGCGCGTACTACATCGTCGCGCCCGCGGAGTGCAGCAGCAACCTCGCGCGCTTCGACGGCATGCGGTACGGGCCGCGCGCTGCGGGCACCGATCTCACGGAGGTCTACGGAAAGACGCGCGCCGACGGGTTCGGCCCCGAAGTGAAGCGCCGCATCATGCTGGGCACGTACGTGCTCTCGGCGGGTTACTACGACGCGTACTACGCCAAAGCGCAGAAGGCGCGCACGCTCATCGCGCGCGACTACGCGAAGGCGTTCGAGACGTGCGACCTCGTGCTCTCGCCGACGTCTCCGAGCGCCGCGTTCCCGCTCGGCTCGCGCACGAAGAACCCACTCGCGATGTACATAACAAACGTCTTCACACTACCCCCAAGCCTCGCGGGCCTTCCCGCGATCAACGTCCCATGCGGCTTCGACGCGGTCGCG
>CAYSCF010000179.1:0-13740 GCA_964429305.1 uncultured Sandaracinaceae bacterium
GCGCGTGCACGAGAAGACGTACGAGGCCGGGCACATGATGTACTTCCACGCGGGGGCGCGGGCGCAGTTGACGAAGGACGTGGCGGAGCTGATCAGCGTGGCGAGAGGGTGATCGGAGCCGTCGGGTCCAAGCGATACGCGATCATCAGGACCTGCGTCAGCGTCTCGAGGAGGAACGCCGTCAGCGTCCCGCGATCCACGCCGCCGCGGTCGATCCACGCGAGGCTCGCGGCCTCGACGAGCCCGATCCACGAGCGCGCCGCCAGCTCGAACACGGGGCGCGGCGCTTCGGCCAGTCCGAGGTTCGTCACGAAGCGGCGCAGGAACTCGTTGCGCACGCCGTCGACCACCGACGCCACCTCCGCGTCCGTGCCGATGCCGCTGCCGAGCAGCGCTTTGAAGGCGGGCGCGTTCTCGGAGACGAAGTCGAGATACGTCTCTAGCGATCTCCTCGCGCGATCGGGCGGCGAGAGCGCCGGGTCTTCGAGCGTGGCGGCCAACAGCGCCCGCGCGGCCTCCTGGATCGTCGCGACGTAGAAGCCGCGCTTGCTGCCGAAGTAGTGATAGAGGAGCCCCTTCGAGATCCCCGCGCGCTCCGCGATCTCGTCGATCGCAATGTCGTCGTACGGACGCTGCCCGAAGAGATCGCGACCGAGCTCGAGGAGCTGCGCGCGGCGCGCATCGAGATCCATCCGTTTTTCGGGTGGTTTCTTCTTGCTCACGCGCCGAGCGTCGCTCGCCGTTGACTTTCGTTCAATGGCGAAACATCCTCGGTTGAATAGTGTTCAATAGGGAGGTCCGAGATGACCACGCTCGCCGCGAGCCCGTTCGAAGCTGCCCTCGACACCGATGCGCCCGCCGCACGTCCGACGCGCAAGCGCCCGATCCCCGTGCGCGCGATGGGCTTCCCATTCGAAGGCAACGTCCCGCGCTTCTGGCTCATGGGCTCGCCGCACGCGACGCACTACTCGAACGCGCTCAACTCGCTCTTCCCCGAAGGTGAGCGCTTCTTCATCCGCTCGGTGAAGTACTACGTCGATCGCATCCAGGACGATCCGAAGCTGCTCGAGCGCGTGAAAGGCTTCTTCGGACAGGAAGGACGTCACGGTCACGAGCACGAGCGCTGGAACCGCATCCTCGAAGCGCAGGGCTACGAGATCGAGAGCTTCCTGCAGGAGCACGCCAAGATCGCGTACGGCTTCTTCGAGCCGAACGTGCCGCCTTCGCTCCGGCTCGCGGTGACCGCCGCGCTCGAGCATCTGACCGCATCGATGGCCGCGAACGGCCTCACCGGCGAGCTGCTCGATCACGCCGATCCGATCATGGCGGGCCTCTTGCGTTGGCACGCGGCCGAAGAGATCGAGCACAAGTCGGTCGCCTTCGACGTCTTCATGAAGGTCGACGGTCGCTACTCGGTGCGCATCCTCGGCATGTTCGCTGCGCTCGCCGGGCTGATGCTGAGCTGGCGCGCGGCGACCAAGCACTTGCTCGCGCAAGAGGCCAAGCGCGGCACGGATCTCGAGGCGCGCGCCGAATGGGCCCGCGAGAACCCCGTGATGCGCGCGGAGAACGTGCGTCGCGCCGACATGTTCCGCCGCGCGCTCCGCGATTACCTGCGCCGCGACTTCCATCCGGACCAGAAGGACGACTACGCGCTCGCGCGCGGCTACCTCGAGAGCATCGGACGCCTCGAAGGCTGAAGGTCGTGTAACGTCCGCGCGTTGACTCCCGATCGTCCTCGACGCTTCCGGATCGACGGGCACGACGCTGCGCGGCTCGTCGGCATCGTGCTCATGGCCATCTTCGCGATGGTGATGCTCGGCTACGTGCAGGAGCAGTGGGCCGATGATGCGCAGTTCACGCACCGCGACTTCCACAACTTCTACAACGCCGGTACGCGTATCCGCGCCGGCGAGGCCGTCTACCAGCACGACGAGATCCCGTTCTTGCTGACGCCGCTCGCCGCGCCGGCGGTCGTCGTCCTCTCGTACATCCCCGAGCGCGTCGCGTTCGTCCTCGCGGCGATCCTGACCGCGGCGCTCTTCGTGCTGGCCGTCACCGTCGTGGCGCGCACGTGTCGCGCCGAGTCGCGCGCGCAGATCACCGCGTGCTTCCTCGCGTGCTCGATGCCGCCGTTCTGGTTCGCGCTCTATCTCGGGCAGCTGACAGGCCTCTATCTCTCGCTGCTCGCGACGAGCCTCTGCTTGCTCGCGGTCCCGAAGAGCGAAGGCCGCACGCCAGGCACCGAGGCGCTCGCGGGAACGCTCTGCGCGATCTTGTGCGTCAAGCCGCAGCTCGCGCTGGTCGTTCTCTTGGTCGCGCTCGCGAAGCGCGCATGGGCGATGCTCGCCGTGTTCACGCTCGTGCTGTTCTTGCTCTGGGGCGTCTCGGTCCCGTTCCTCGGCGTGCGCGCGGTTCTCGAGTGGCGCGAGCAAGTCGCGTGGTGCACCGAGGCGCTGGAGGGCGCCGACACGACGTGGTGGCGTCAGTTCACGCTCTACGCGTTCTTGCGATCGGTCACGTCGCGCATCGGAATGGACATGATGGTCGCGCGCTGGCTCTACCTCGGCATCGCGGGGCCGCTCGGCCTGCTCACGCTGTTCGCCGTGCGAAAGGCGCTCGCTCCGGATGATCGACGGATGTCGCTGCGCGCGGTCGCGATCCTGGTCCTCGCGTCGATCGCGCTCAACGCGTACCTCTTCTATTACGACGCCGCGTTCCTGGTCGTGCCGTGGATGATCGCGTTCCTCACGTATCCGACGTACGCGCCGGTCACGCGCGCGCTGATCGTGATCGTCGCGGTCGGCAGCTGGGTGCTCGCGCTCACGACGCCGATCCTGCAGCAGGGCGGCGTGCCGCTGCCTGGGCTGGTCGCGACCGTGTGGTTGATCGTCGAGATCGTGGATCTCTACTTCGGCAAGCGCGCGGTGCCTGCGATGACCGAGCCGTCGGAGCCCGCGCCGCCGATGACGACGGAAGCGGCCCTGTAGGGCGCGCTACTGCGCCTGTTGGACGCGCTGGTCGAGCCGCTCGCGGAGCTCGTGCACGCGATCCGCGCGCTCTTCCGTGCGCACCTCGCGTCGCTGCTCGATGGCCTGCGAGACGCCGCCAGCCGCTCGAATCTCGTCGAGCAGCGCCTGCCCGTGTGCTTGCAGCCATGCGACCTCGGCCGACGGCTCGATCCACAGGTCGTACGTGGGCGCCCTGCCATCGAGGCCGCTCCCGCCGACTCGGAATTGAATGCTCCGCGCGATGGGGAACGAGAGAACGCTCGCGCGCACGTCGAAGCGACCCGTGACGATCGCCGTGCCGGGCGTGGCGTGGACCGCGAGCTCGTTCACGGCGAGCGCCCAGTCGATCGCGGTGCCGTGATAGGGCGGCGGGCCGAGCGTCGGTAGCGCGACGTCGAACGTGCCCACGCCATGCGTCATCACGAGGCCGTGCGTCTCGATCACGTAGGCGCCGCGGCCGAAGTCGATCTCACCGACGGTGACACGCTCCGGCAGATCGGTTCTGGCGGCCAGCGCGGCGAGGGCGCTCATCACACGTCGAATCGGATCCGGCGTGTCGCCCGTGACCAGCACGGCCGTCGCCGTCCCCGCGAGCTCGAGCGCACGCGGGTTCACCGCGAGCAGCGGCACGTCGATCGTGCGCGGACGCAGATCCGTGAGCGACACCTCCGCGCCGTTCGAGAGCGTGAAGCTCGCGATGGGCCCGATCGGCACGGTGCATTCCGTCCGTGCGATCGAGGCATGCGAGAGGTCGGGCGTCAGCGTGATCGCCACCGGCTCGCAGATCAGATCGAGCAGCCCGAGCGTGCGCTGCGCGATCAAGCCCGGAAGCCAGAGCCAGAGCGCGACGGCGCCGCCGAGGGCGGTCGCGAGCATCACTCCGGCGCCGATCGCCATCTTCGCCCGCCGCGTCATCGCCGGATGCTACGCGACTTCAGTTCCAGCGATCGATCGCTCCGTCGGTGCGTAGCGTCGCGGCGCGGCCACAGACATCGCTGACGAGGCGCGCGCCGATCACGCGCGGCCCGAGACCCGTCGGCGACGAGAGCTCCACGGTGAGCGTCGCGCGACAGCGGCTCGTGTCGCAGATCAGCGCCGTCGTCGGCAGCGAGAACTGCTGGCTGACCGTGCGACACGTCGCGGCGGCCGTCGGGATCGCGCCGTCACCCGCGCCCGCGTCTCGCGGCGTGATGAACGGGCGATCGTCGTGGATGGAAGACAGGGGCGTGCCATCGCCTCGCACGATCGCGACGTCGAGGTCGTACGGACCGGCCAAGCAGTCGTCGGTGCCGATCTCGACCCCGATCGCATCGTTCGAGCTGCTCACCGGTGCGCTCACGACGAGCGTGACGAGGGTCGCTGTGCCGGCGGGGACGGTGATGTTCGCGGTCGCGCTCGCGTAGCGTTGCCAGTCCGGGATGCATTCGGGACAGCCGAGCAAGAGCGGAAGGGCGGAGAGAAGCGCGAAGAGGAAGAGAGCGGGCGGCGTCTTCATGTCCTCGCTCATCAGCACCTCGCGTACCAACACGAATCGGCTGCGAATCGACCGAAAATCATTGCGCCCCGCGTCGTGCGGCACAGCTTGCGTCGATCATCGGACGATCGTGGGGACTGGCGTTCACGCCCCGCTTCTCGCCTCGATCTGGGAACGTCCCCGCCAAACAGTGGCGGTCCTCGCGCTTGCTGCGCGATCCTCGAGCAGATGATTCGCGACCCGACGCCCTTTGCAGTGCGCTTGGCCGAGACGATCGCCTGGTGTGGACCGCGCGCGATCGTCGGGGAACGACTGCGTACTCCCTCGCTCGCGCCACCGCTTCTTCACGAGCGGTCCGCGACCGTCCTGAGCGTCGCTCAGGCCCGCGCGGGCCGGGTGCGAGCGAAGACCGGTCGTGACGCGGTGGCTTCAGTCGAGCATCTGCACGGAGGACGCCTCGTGGGCTACTCGCCCGACGATGACCTCTGCTGCGGAGCGGCCGAGGCGGCCTCCGACGGCTTCTTTGACACGTTCAACACGCCACCCTGGGACACGTGGGTCGCGCTCACGTGGCGAAGTGATCGCTGCTGGCTCGTGAGCTGGGTCCCGCCCGAGTGGACGCTGCGCGCCGGCGCAGGAATCGACGTCAACCCGGAACAGTGCATCCAGTGGCTGGACGACTTCGACTGGCGCGAACGATAGCGGCGCGCGAACGCGAACGGCGCGCGAGCTCTCGCCCACGCGCCGTCCATCGTCGATCGCTTGCGAGATCAGTAGCGGTACGTCTCGGCCTTGAACGGGCCCTCGACCTTCACGCCGAGGTAGTCCGCCTGGGCCTTCGTCAGCTTCGTCAGCTTCGCGCCGAGCTTGGCAAGGTGCAGGAACGCGACCTTCTCGTCGAGCTCCTTCGGAAGAACGTAGACCTTGCCGGTCTCGTACTTCTTGTCGCCCTTGCCGTTCGTCGTGAAGAGCGCGATCTGCGCGAGCGTCTGGTTCGAGAAGCTGGCGCTCATCACGAACGACGGGTGGCCCGTGCCACAGCCGAGGTTCACGAGGCGACCGCGCGCGAGCAGGATGATCTTCTTTCCGTCCGGGAACTCGAAGTGATCGACCTGCGGCTTGATGTTCGTCTCCTTGACCTTGTTCTTCGGGTCGAGGAGCGCAGCGACCTGGATCTCGCTGTCGAAGTGGCCGATGTTGCAGACGATGGCGTTGTTCTTCATGCGCGCCATGTGCTCGAACGTGATGACGCTCTCGCAGCCCGTCGCGGTGACGAAGATGTCGGCCTTGTCGGCGGCCTCGTCGAGCGTGACGACGTCGAAGCCCTCCATCGCGGCCTGGAGCGCGCAGATCGGATCGACCTCCGTGATCCACACGCGCGCCGCCTGCGCACGGAGCGACTGCGCCGAGCCCTTGCCCACATCACCATAGCCGCAGACGACCGCGATCTTGCCCGAGAGCATCACGTCGGTCGCGCGCATGATCGAGTCGACGAGCGAGTGACGGCAGCCGTAGAGGTTGTCGAACTTCGACTTCGTGACCGAGTCGTTCACGTTGATCGCCGGCAGCTTGAGCGTGCCCTTCTTCTGCATCTCGTAGAGGCGGTGCACGCCCGTCGTCGTCTCCTCGGAGAGACCGAAGATCTGCGGGAGCAGATCCTGGCGCTTCTCGTGGACCAGCACGGTCAGATCTCCGCCGTCGTCGAGGATCATGTTCGGGCCCTTGTTGCCGTCGAACGCGAGCAGCTGCTGCTCGATGCACCAGTTGTACTCTTCCTCGGTCTCGCCCTTCCACGCGAACACCGGCACGCCCGTGACTGCGATGGCCGCGGCGGCGTGATCCTGCGTCGAGAAGATGTTGCAGCTGGTCCACGTCACCTCGGCGCCGAGGTCCCTCAGCGTCTCGATGAGCACGGCCGTCTGGATCGTCATGTGGAGACAGCCCGCGATGCGCGCGCCCTTGAGCGGCTGGCTCGTCTTGTACTCGGCGCGGATCGCCATGAGGCCGGGCATCTCGGTCTCGGCGATCTCGATCTCCTTGCGACCCCACGCGGCGAGCGTGATGTCGGCGACCTTGTACTTCGCGGTCTGGTTCGGGTGGTTCTGCACGGTCTTCTTCGCGTCGGTCGTCTGGGTCTGCATGTCTGTCTTTCCTTCGTTGGAACCGTAAGCTCAGGTCTGTTCGTCGTGAGGACGACGACAGACCAACACCTGCCACTCGAGATGCGCGTCGGGGCCGCGGCCTAGCGCGACGAGCGCGCGCGGCAATCGACGCACCTCGGGGCGCGTCAGACCAGCCTTCTTCACGAGCGCCTTGAGATCGTCGTGCGAGAAGCCCAGCCAGAGATCGGCATGCGCGCGCTGCATGCGCTCGTCCTCGTGCGACGCGTAGTCGATCACGACGATGGTGCCGCCCGGACGCGCGAGAGAGGCGAGGGCGGCGAGCGTCTTCTCGGGGCGCGGCGCGTGATGCAGCACGCGCGCGGCGAACACGACGTCGGCGCCGTCCTTGCCCAACTTCTTGCGCGTCGCGGCGTCGTCGAGATCGCCGAGCAAGAGCTCGACGTTCGCGTAGCCGTGCGCGCGCACGCGACGCGCGGCGCGATCGAGCTGCGCGCGGCTGCGATCACAAGCGAGCACGCGATCGAAGATCGGCGCGAGCGCATCGAGCAGCCGACCGTCGCCCGTGCCGATCTCGATGGCGAGCGCACGATGCGGGATGAGCGGCGCGAGCGCCGACAGATACGCGGGCAGCTCGGCGGGCAGCGCTTCGGGATCGAGCTCGCTCTCGCCCTTGGCGAACATCTCCCGCGCCTGCTCGTCGCGCGCGCGCACGATCTCGCCCAGACGCCCGAGCGAGCCGTCGCGCTCCACCATCTCGCGGCCCGCGCGGATCGCATCGGCCACGACGACGTCGTCGCGCAGCTCGTCCGACGGCCGCACGAACACGCGCGTGGCCTGCTTGCGCACCGCCACGACCCCCGCCCGCTTGAGGACGGCGACGTGCTTGCTCACGTTGGGCTGCGACTCGCCGAGCAGCTCCGCGAGCTCCCCGACCGCGAGCTCTTCTTCCCGCGTCAGCGCGAGCAGTCGCAGGCGGAACGGATCACCCAAGAGCCGATACAGCTCCCAGCGCGAGGTCCCGTTCTGCGTCGCAGCGTCCACGTCGGATGCTATATGCCAGCATTCGCATGGACGCAAGTAGCGCTAGCTGTCGGGCAAGCTCGTGACCGTGTAGGTGCTGACGTCGAACGTCGCGATGGCGTCGACGCCGAAGACCTCCGGACAGCAATAACCTTGACGCCCGCCAACATGGACGACGGCGGTGAACGTGAGCACATCGCTCGGGACGAGCGACGGTCTGCAGTTCGGATCGCACATGTTGCCGAAGCATCCGAAGCCGCCGTCGTCTTGCGAGAACGTCAGCTGTCCACCTCCCGCGCACGGCACGACCCAGTAGGCCTGACAGCCGACGGTGCAGCAGTAGCCAGCGTCGCATTCACCCGTACACCGGCGTGTGGTCTGCTGAATCCCGGTGACGCTCATCTCGACCACCATCCCGTCGAAGAGCTCGGGCTGGTCGCAGATGTTCGCGATGATGCCGCCATCCGGGACCGTGACCGCATCGATCGCGGCGTCGACGCTCTCGAGCGCCGTCACGTTCTGCGTGCAGCCCAGGGCGAAGAGAGCGGCGAGCGCGAGCGCGACAGGGTGCATGGGCAAATAGGACCTCGGTCGAGCGTGAACGGCTCACGTTCGTACGACGAAAGCGCGAGCCGTTCACGCCGGATCGAGGTCCATGGCTGTGATGGACCTCCGTTGCGTTCGATCTTCGTTGTCCGAGATGTGCATTCCGCTCGCCGCCGCGACGTTGCTCGCGACCGCCGGGATCTGGCTCTGGACGCGACCAGCGTACGCGACCGCGTCCGACACCTGGTCGGCGTACACCGTCGGCTTCACGGCGGAGAGCCTGCTGGATCCGAGCGCGCGCTCCGTCTGGACGCCCGGCGCGCTCCCGGCGCACGTCGACTTCGATCTTCGTGGCAGGCGCCGTGTACGCGTCCTTGCCGTGACGAACGCGGACGACTTCCCGCACCACGATCTCTCGAGCGATTCGTTTCTCGTGCAGCTCTTCGACGGCGAGCGCGAGGTCTTCGCCGAGCGTCGTCGGTTCGCGACGCCGACGTCGCGCGAGAAGCTCGCGCCGCGCGTCGTGGCCGATCGCATCCGCGTGACCGTCGAGTCGAGCCACGGGCCCCGCGCGTGTCTGGCGGACGTGACCTGGGAGTGATCAGTCGCGCCGGCGCCACCAACGAAAGCCGTCCTGCTCGCGGTGCACGTCGTAGTGCGCCGCGATGAGCGCATCCAGCTCGGCGAACTCCGGATCGGTGCCTTCGCCGTAGGGGCGAACGCGGGTGCCCGGCATCGCTTCGAGGATGAAGTACGGCTGCGTGCGCGCGATGTCGCTCAACGCCCGTGCGCGCCACCGACGGATCAAGGGCGTGTCCACGTCGTGATGGAGATAGAGGTCGTAGAGGAACGGTGTCGCGAGCGGAACGTCGGCGCGCCACATGCCGTCGACGGCGCCCTGCACGATGTCGAGCGGCTGCACCGTCTCGCCGCGCGGCAGCTCGACCTCGAGCGCGTTGGCGATCGCGACGCCCGCCGGGTTCCGTCCGCTCGTGTCCCAGTGCATCGTGTCGAGCGCGCGCGGGCCGACGCACCAGTACGAGACCGAAGCCGCGAGCGCGAGACGACCGAGCCCTTCGATCCCGCCGCGCGGAAGCTGCACGAGCGCGCCGACCATCACGCCGATGCCGAAGAACGCGGGGATCGAGTGGTAGTGCCAGAACGTCCCCTGCACGAGCACGTACGCGAGCGAGCAGAGATAGAAGCCGACGACCACGCGCGCTGGATCCGCCCCGGGCCCGAGACGCGACCGCGCCGTCGTGAGCAGCGGTGGAACGAGCCCGAGCCCGAAGACGGCGGGATGCGCGGCCGGATCGAAGAAGAGATAGAGCCGTCGATAGCGGAGCAGATCGGGCTGCGAGAACGCGAGGGTGCCCGCCATGCGGCCGTAGAGCGGGAGATACCGAGTCACGATCTCGAGCCACGCATCGAGCGCACCGAGATGCCAGAGGACGATGACGACGAGCAGCGACATCCCGATCACGACACCGGCCGTCTTCGCGAGACCGATCCAGCCCGCGCGCCCGTCGCGACGCACGACGTCCCACGCGAACGGGAGCACGAGCAGGATCGAGTGGAACTTCATCCAGAAGCAGAGCGCGAAGACGAAGCCGGCCAGGGCGAAGCGCCTCGTCCGCAGCAGCGCACCGGTCGAGACGCTCAGCGCGAGCACGAACACCTCGCGCTGGAGGCAGTCGACGCCGGTGTCCTCGAGATGCGTCACCGCGTAGAGGCCCGCCCCAGTGATCGCGCCGGCCCAGCTCGGCATCGCGAACGCGCGCCGCGCGGCGAACGTCGTGAGCAGCAGCGCCGCGGCGTCGACGATGCGCAGCGCGCGATCGGTCCGCGCGATCGCATCGATGCAGCCGTAGAGCAGATACGTGCCCGGTTGGTTGAAGTCGATGATGTCGCGATACGGAACGCGCTCGCCACGAAAGACGAGCCGCGCCGGATAGAGAACGAGCGGCGCATCGAGGCGAACGCCCCACGTCTGGATCGATCGCACGACGAGCGTGCTCGCGGCGATCCCGGCGCCGAGCGCGACGAGCCAGGACAGCCAGCGCCACGCGCGCGGCGTGAGCGAGAGACGCCGCCACGGAAGCACTGCGACGAGCGCGCACGTGGCCCACGCGATCAGCGCTGCCGCGACGATGCGCGCCGCCTCGCTCGCCACCCAATGCTCGCGCGTGAGGCGCAGCGTGTCGCCGGGCGCCGCGACGATCGCGATCGTCCCGAACACGAGCACTGCCAGGAGCGTCGGTCGTCGCCATCGCGCTCCATCGGTCACGACACCGAAGGACCGTCGTGCGCGCCGAACGGCTCAGTCGAAATCGCTCAAGAGGGCGGACGACCGATGGCGACCCACGTTCCGCCCAAGAGCGCGACGTCGCAGACGCGAAGGTCGTCGGCCGTGATGCCGCCTTGGACGATGCTTCCGGAGAGCACGACCTCGAACGTGTCGTTCGCGTCGGCGAGCGTGACGGGCGAGTGGCCCACCGTCGCCATGATACTCGACGCGCCTAACGTGAAGGCGACGTCGAGCTGCGAGTGCACGTGGTACTGGCCTGGATCGCAGGGGCCGGGCGCGGGCGAGACCTCGACGCAGCGCGTATCGCCGGCGGCGACGTGGATCGGGGCGATATCGAAATCGGGTGGCTGAAACGAGATCCGTTGCACCACCGCGAGAAGCAGCGCCGTGGTGGTCGCGTCCCGCAGGACGACGCCATTCTCGAAGTGTGCGGTGAGGTCGCGGCCCATCGGGAGCGAGCCCAGCCACGACGCTTGGAGGGGTTGGAGGGCGACGACGACGTCGCCGCGGCTCGTCGCGAGCGTGAACGTGGACGCGGCGAGGTCGATGGCTGCCAGCGTGCCGAGCACGTCTCCGCTCGCCGCCGAGTCTCCGCACATCATCGGCGCATAGGTGAACGCGCCGCTCGCGGAGGCGCCCCAGCCGAGCATGGTCGGGCATGGATCGCCTCCGAGCTGGCCGAGGCTGGCAGTTTCGGTGCCGTTGCACAGAGGTGGGACCTGCCGAGGTGCGTCGGGCGCGGCGTCGCCCGTGCGTAGCGCGACCGCGCTCTGCGAGCATCCCAGGCCGAGCGCGAGCGATGCGAAGAGGTGGACAGACCTGTTCATCCTCGATCAGGACCGGGTGCGTGTGCGAGCGGCTCATGAGTCGTGCAGCGAATACGTGCTCCATTGCCAGACCTGGTGAAGTCGTCCCGCTCATGCGCGACGTGTCGCGGATGCCGCATCGTCCCGGCGTCGGAGGATCGGCGCCGCTCCCAGCGCATCACGAGGTCGGTCGTCCGATCGCGACGAACGCGGCCTCGCGGATGGCGACGTCGCACGACGGCAGGGGATCGGCGGGGAAGCCGGACTGTCCGACACTCGCCACGAGGATCGCTTCGAAGGCGCGTGCCCCGTCGCTCAAACGCGCCCGAGCCTCGCCCACGCGGAGCGTGGCGCTCGTCGCTCCGAGCGAGAACGTTGCTTCGAACTGTGTTCGAACCACGACCCCGCCAGGGTCACACGGCGACTGTGCTGGGCGGACTTGGATACAGTCTGGGTCGCCGCGGGCGACGTGGATCGGCGCGACGTCGAAGGAGACGGGCGGGCTCGCCTCCGAGAGACCCTCGACCAGCGCGAGCAAGAGCTCGTCGCTGGTCGCGTCGCGCAGCACGACACCGTTCTCGAAGGTTGCGGTCACGCTCCGTCCGATCGGAAGCGCAGTCAGCCATGCAGGCTCGGCGGGCTGGACCGTCACGTCGATCTCACCGGCGGCGCCGGCCAGCGTGAACGTCGACGCGGCCGCGTCGACGGAGACGAGGGTCCCCGTCTGTACCATCGCTGTCGTATCCCAGGCGTTCGGGCTGACGTACGTCATCGTGTCGTACGTGAGCGCGCCCGTCGCCTGCACACGCCAGCGTGGTGCATCCAGTCCGGCGAGACGGGCATCCGACAACACGTAGCTCGCACATCGCGGCGTGGCCCCGCCCGAAGGAGTCGCATCGATCTCGATGACCATGGAAGCGGTTCCTCCCGGCTGGCATGCCGGCGTACCTGCGGGCGCGAACGCGAGTGCTTCGGAAGCGGTCGCGGGACGCTCGCTCGCAATCAGCCTCGCTTCGTACGGAGGCCCACGCGGGATCGTGACTGGTGCACCTGGCGTGAGTGATGCGCTCCCTTCGTAGTACGTGACCGTCGCACTCGTCTGCGTGCGCGCGGAGGCGCACCCATCGGCGATCACCGTGTCGCTCGTGCAGCGGGCGTCCGCGGCAGCGAAATGAACGCCGGGGTAGGTGGCCACGTCGACGGTCGGGCTCTCGCTCGCGGTTCCCAGGCCTTCGACCGACGCGAGGACGAGCGTCCCGTACTCGTCGATCACGATTCCGTGATCCAATCGCACATTGACCGACGCACCGACTTGGAGCGCGCCGAGCGCGATGGCAGGCGGCGGGCTGATCACGACATCCACGGGACCGCCGGCGTCGAGACTGAACGTAGCGCCTGGCCCGCCGACCTGCCGCACCACGGCCTGGAAGAATGCAGGAGTCTCGTTCGTCATGCTGTCGTACTCGACCGCTCCCGTGACGCTCACGCGCCACGGAGTCGACGCGGCAGAGCATGGTGCGGTCGCAGGCGCGCCCGCGTCGCCGGGGCCACCGTCGTAGTGCGTCGTCAACGCGGGCGCGGCGCTGTTGCACCCCCACGTGAGCAATAGGGCGAGCAGGTGACGAATTCGCATGTTGCTCCTGCAGGACCGCGACCGGACGGGAACGGCTCATGAGTCGTGCATCGAATTCGTGAGCCGTCCAGGTCCGGCCGTGGTCCATTGCTCCACGTGCCCGTCATGCGCTCGAGAACTGCCTCGTCGGTCGTGCCGCTCCATCGCGAGACGGACGTTGCCGATGCGACGCTCGTCGCGCGTGCGCGCGCGGGCGATCGCTTCGCGCTCGACACGCTCGTGCGGCGGCATCTGCCGGCCGTCGCTGGCACGGTCGCGCGGCTGCTCGGTGATCCGAGCGAGGCCGAGGATGTCGTGCAGGACACGATGGCGGCCGTGCTCGTCGACCTCCCTACGCTGCGCGAGCCGCGCGCGTTCCGCGGTTGGCTGCTGCGTGTCGCCGTGCACAAGGTGCATCGGCGCTTTCGCCGTCGGAAGGTGCTTCGCTTCCTCGGCATCGGCGGCGAGCCCGAGGGCGGCTTGGCCGACCTGGCTTCGGAAGAGGCGACGCAGGAACAACATGCGGAGCTCGTGCTGCTCGATCGCATGTTGCGAACGCTGCCCGCGAGCGAGCGCATCGCGTGGTCCCTGCGATGCGTCGAAGGTCTCTCGCTCGACGAGGTTGCGGTCGCGTGCGACTGCTCGCTCGCGACGGCCAAGCGGAGAATCCTCGCGGCCGACCGGGTGATCCGCGCGCACGTCGCGATCGACGCTCCGGGAAGGAGGCCGCGATGAGCGCGAAGCTGCCGCTGCCCGTGCGACGAGTGCTGCGCGAGCCGATGACCGACGAGGCGATCGATCGTCTCGTCTCCTCTGCGGTCGTCCGTCCTCCGCGCACGC
>CAYSCF010000180.1:0-13719 GCA_964429305.1 uncultured Sandaracinaceae bacterium
CACCGTAGCTGTTCTGGCGGTTCGCGTCGTCGAAGTGCCAGAGCGAGAGGTGCGCTTCCAGCGCGAGCTCGGGGATGATGGGCCGGCTGAGATCGAGAGAGACGCCCGCGACCGGGCCGAGCGATCCGCTCCAGCCGAAGCCGGATGCGTTCACGGTGAGCCGCTCGATGCGCGTGCGCGCCCATCCTTCGACACCCGCATCGAGATCGTCGGGCGTCTGTCCGCCGAGCTGTGCGCGACGACCCCGCAGCGCCGCGCCGAGCTCCACGTCGGACGAGAAGCGATAGCTCCCCGACAAGCGCAGCTGATCGATCGGCGCGACGTAGAACCATGCCCAGATCGAGCCGGGATCGAAGCGCGGGACCATCCGGTCGTACGAGAGACGCACCGAGTAGTGGTCGTCGTGGACCTCGGCTGACGCGAGCGCCGTGATGAGCGTGCCATCGAGCAGATCGACGACGCCCGCCGCGTCGAGCCGCACCAGCGTGTCGATGTCCGACGTGAGCGTGAGGCCGAGGCGCCGCGCGACGATCGATCCGTCGTCGTCCCAGAGCTGGCGGAACGCGGCGCTCGCCATCAGGTACGAGCCCGGTCCGCCGCGGAGCGAGGCACCCGCGAGCCACGTCGTGCGCGCTGGATCGGCCCACGGCACGGTGCGCGGATCAGCGCCGCCGAGATCGATCTGCTGCGTTCCCTGCGGCTCGAACGCCGCCGAGCCCGCGAGCGTCGTGCGGCGCACGAGCGTGCCGACATCGGCCTCGAACGAGAGGAACGTGGCCGGCGCCATCGCGACCTGTGCGCCGTCGAAGCGCGCGAAGCCGATCGCGTCGGCGATCGTCTGACGACCGATGCGGGCGGAGAGACCGTACGGCAGGCCGTCGATCGCCGCGTAGAGCATCGGCACGTCGAGGCGCGTGTCGCTCGCGAGCGGCTGGAACGCAGACGTGTCGGTGTGGCTCGTGGACTGGATGCACATCCCCGTCGTCGCGAGGCAGTCTTCGCCGAAGTTCTGATCGAGACGCAGGCGGCCCGCGATCGTCACGCGGATCACGCGGCCGGCCGGATCCGGATCCGTGAGCGCCTGCACGAGCCGCAAGCCCAGGTTCGCGACGAGCCTTCGCCGCGTGAGGAACGTGCCCGCGCCCGGCGTGCGGATCTCGTATGCCGCGAACGACGTGCTCGCGTCGACCTCTACGTCGAGGGCACGAGCGGGCGCATGCATGAACAGCAGCAGCGCAGCGAGGGCCGCCGCCGGGAGCCGCCTCACGTCACACGTCGGAGGCGCGCTTCAGGCCGAACTCGTGCGCCAGCACGTCGTCCCAACGATCCGCGATGCGTCCGACGTTCTTCACCGTCGCTTCGACCTCGCTCGCGTCGAGATCCTTCGTCGAGCGCTCGGTGACCGCGACGATCTCGTCGCCGAAGAGACCGAACGCCGCGCCCGAGACCTCGCGCGCGTTGAGCTCGAGCAGTCGGCGGAACACCGCGGCTTCCTTCGATGCGTCGGGCGCGTGGACGACGGGCGCGAGCACACGGAACACGCCTGCGCCCTCACCGCGCGAGACAGCGATCACGACGCGCGCGCTGCCGCGACGGAGCGCGTACGCGTGAGTCTTGTCGTCCCCGGGAATCTTTGCCGACGTCGGATCGACACCGAGCGCACGAATCGTCGCTTCCACCAGCTCCACTGCCCGGGTCACGTCGTCGCTCATGAATGATCCTCGCGCGGGATCGAGCCCGACCGAGCCAGCGGTGTCAAGCGCTTGACCGATGCGCTGGAGCCGGCCAGACGGGGCGCGTGGGCCTTTCCGATCTCGTCGAACGCATGGCGCGCGAGGCCGACCCGGTGTCGATCGCGCGCGCACGCGTGCAGTTCGAGGCGCTCACCGGGCCGTTCAGCGCGGGAGAGGCCTGGTACGAGGAACGTATCAGCGCGTTCTTCGACTACGCTCTCGCGAGCTTCGAGGCCGGAGGGCTCGCGCTGGCATTCGCGGGGCGCCCGGACGTCACCGACGACGAGCGCGCGATCGCACGCGCGATCACGCGAGCCGAGCGCAGCGTCTACCGGGTCGAGCGCCGTGGCGAGGCTCTCGTGACGGAGTCGCTCTTCGGCGCGCGCTATCGGATCGCGCGCACCGGCGTCGCCGCGCGCTTCGAGGGCGGCGAGCGCTTCGATGGGCGCATCGTGTCCGTCGGCGGAGCGCTCGAGATCATGCCGGGCGCCGTGTTTCATCCTGCGGAGACACACGACGCGATGGATCGGCTGCTCGCCGAGATCGGCGAGAAAGCGCCGACGGCCCGGTCGCAGGAGCAGATCGCGGATGCGCTGCTCCGCATCCGGATGCGCTTCGATCGCTTCACCAGCATCCAGGCGCGCCACGTCTATCGCTACGACGCGATCGACCGGACGGAGATCCTCGCCGCGTCGTGGGCACGCCCCGAAGGACGCAGCCCACGCTGACGCGACGACGGGGGATCCGGGGCTACTTCTTCGCGGCGGCCGGGGCCGTCTGGACGTGGCCCGCGTCCAAGTGAACAGGGAACTTCGGCGTGCCGTTCTTGGCGCGCTCGGACTTCTTGCCGCGACCGCCCGTGGCGGCCTTCATGCGGCGACGGCGCTCGGTCTGCTTGGTGGACGAAACCATGACGTGCTCTCCAGGTGAAAACGGACCGCCTGTGTACGAGGGGGCGGGCCCGTCGTCAATCGACCGTGGACTGCTTTTCGCGGCTCAAGCGCCGACGAAGCTGGTCAGCTCGCGGGTCCGCGTCCGGTAGGCGTCGAGCAGCCGTAGCGTGGTCACGCCAGGTAGCCCGTCGGCGATCCTTCGGCCGTCGATCGCGACCACGGGGACCACCTCACGGAGGCTCGAGGTGAGAAATGCCTCGTCGGCACGCTCGAAATCGCGCGTGAACAGCATCGCTTCGCGGAACGGGATGCCCAGCTCGGTGGCCAGCCGCTGCACGAGGCCGCGCGTGATGCCCGGCAGGATGCCGAGCGAGAGCGGCGGCGTGAGCACCTCGCCGCCCTTCACGACGAACACGTTGCTCGAGTTCCCCTCGCTCACGTGCCCGTCGTCGGCGACCATGAGCGCCTCGTAGCCGCCCGATTCGCGCGCCTGCCAGAACGCGAGCAGGTTGGAGACGTAGGCCGAGACCTTGGCGCCTTCCGCGCGGCTGTGATCGGTCGCGCGGCCGAAGCGCAGGCTCGTGAGCTCGACGCCCTTGGCGTAGAGCTCGCTGGGGATCGGGAGCAACGACGAGACAATGATGACGCGCGTCGGGCGGCTCGCCGTGCGCGGATCGATGTGCAGCGGGCCCTTGCCGCGCGTGAGCACGATGCGGACGTAGCTCTCTTCGTTGCCGGCCTTGGCGAGACCGCGCTCGACCTCGCGCGCCATCCGCCGCGCATCGATCGGAAGCGGGATGCCCATGCCGCGGGCTGATCGCGCGAGGCGCTCGAGGTGCGCGCCGAGCTCGTACGGGCGTCCCCCGTACGTGCGCAGCACCTCGAAGACCGAGTCACCGAAGAGAAAGCCGCGATCGAAGACCGAGACCGTGGCCCGCTCTTCCTGGCGGAGCGAGCCATCGATCACGGCCAGGGTAACCAAACGTCAGCCTGCCTTCAGCTGAGCGAGCAGTGCGGTCGCGCGCGGGTGCCCTGCTTCTTCTTGCACGGCGCGCTCGAGCATCTGGATGCCCTTCTTCGGGTCGCCCTGCTTGGCGGAGATGTCGCCGAGGTAGAAGTAGACGTCGCCCTTGGTGATGCCGCTGTTGCCGTCGAGCTTCTGGAGCAGAAGCGCTCGGAACGTCTTCTGCGCACGATCGAAGTCGTTCGACGTGTAACAGAGGCGGCCGAGGTCGCGCAGGATCGCGACGCTCGTCAGGTCGATCTTGAAGGCCGCATCGAAGGCCGCGAGCGCCTGAGCGGTCTGGCCGAGCCCCTCGAGCGCCTGGCCGAGGCGATGTTGGTACACCGCGACCTCTTTGCTGCGCTTGGTGCCGTACGACGCGATGATCTTCTCGAGCACCGGGACCGCATCCGCCGAGCGACCGGCTGCGATGTAGAGATCGCAGAGCGGCAGCAGGACCTCGCGGTTCTCCGGATCGAGCTGCGCCGCCTGTTCGAAGTAGCGCGCCGCCGAGGCCGGATCCTTGAGCTTCTGCGAGTAGAGATCGGCGATGCGCTTGAGCAGCGCGATCTTCTCGGGCGTGGCGGTCGTCGTCTCGAGATCGAGCGCGAGCGTGTCGGCCAGCTCTTGGTGCTTGCCATTCTTCTCGTAGAACGCCTTGAGCCGCTTGCGCGTCTCGGCGTTGCTCCGATCGATCTCGAACGCCGTTCGCAGCGCCGACTCGACGCGCTCGTTGTCGCCGAGCTTGGTGTCGGCGAGCTCTGCGAGCGCATACGACTCGCTGACGGCATCGGCGGGCGAGAGCAGCGCAATACGCAGCGACATCACGTCGGCCGCATCCGCGTGACGGCCCGCGGCCGCGTAGAGTCGTGCGCGCGCCGCGAGCGCCGCGACGTTCTGCGGATCGCGCTCGGACACGCGCTCCCACGTCGCCATCGCCGCTTCGGGCTGCTTCTGTTGGTTCTCTTCGAGGTCGGCCAGGCGCGTGAGCCCGGTGATCTCGCCCGCGGTGTCGCCGCTCCCTGTCGCGTCGTCGATGCGACGCCGCATCAGCTCCGACAGGTCGTCCCACTTCGCGTCGGCTGCGTAGAGCCGCTCGAGCTCGTCGAGCGCGGCCCCGTTGTGCGGATCCTCGCCGAGGATCTCGTTGAGCTGATCGATCGCTTCCGAGCGGCGACCGAGGCGCTCCACGAGCTTGGCGAGACTGACGCGCGCCGCGATACGGTCCGCTTGCGACTCCGCGATGTCGAGCCGCCGCTGGACGAGGTCCTCGAGGTCGCGCCATTTCTGGCCCTTCTCGTAGAGCGATTCGAGCGCGTTGATCGCGTCGAGATCCGTCGGGGCCTCGTCGACCACGGCCTGCCACGCTTCGATCGCGCGCGCGTCGTCGGCGAGCGGGCCCTGGTAGGCGCCTGCGAGCTGCCGCCGGAGAGTGACGCGCTGAGCGGGGTCGCTCTCGGCGTCGATGCGCTTCTCGAGCAGCGTCGCGACGGCCGACCACTTCCCCTCGGCCATGCGGATGCGAACGAGCTCGTCGAGCGCGTGCGTGTCCGCTCCGTCGGTCTGCAGGATGCGCTCGAGGCTGTCGGCCGCGAGCCCGATGTCGCCGAGCAGCGACTCCGCCAGGCGCGCCGCCTCGCGCAGACGCTCCTTGCGGGCGTCCTCGTCGAACTCGACCTCGGCCCAGGCGCGCAGCGCCGCGACGAGCGTGGACTGACGTCCCGACGCGCGGAGCAGCTCGACGAGCTGCGAGTGCGCCTCGCCCGACTCGCGATCGGCATCGAGGGCCGCGCGCAGGCGACTCTCGGCCGCGGCGATGTCGCCGATGCGGTCGCGGTACCAGCTCGCCGCACGCAGCGCGAGGTCGCGCTTCATCGTGCGATCGAGCACGTCCTTGTCGCCGACGCGCTCGGCCAAGCCCGCGAGGACCTGGAACGAGCCCGCCGCGCCCGCGAGACGCTCGACCTCGAGCAAGAGCGCCTCGTCGCGCGGATCCAGCTCGTAGGCGCGCATCGCGGCGTTGAGCGCGGCTGCCGGATCGTGGAGGTCGTTCTCCTGCAGCTGCGCGAGCTCGGTCAGCAGGCGCACGCGCTCGCCGTCCGAGTCGGCGATGCGCACGCGCACGTCGTAGAGCGAGGCGACCTTCGCGGTCGATCCCGTCGCGCGATACGCCTGATCGAGCGTCTCGACGACCTGCGAGGCCATCGACTCGTCGGCAAGCAGGCCCTCGACGGCACCGAGCGCGCGAGGCTCGTCGGGCTCGCGCTCGAGCACCTCGGAGAACGCCGAGAACGCGCCGCGGACGTCCTCGAATTGCTCCCAGCGGAGCGAGCCGAGCCGCACGAGCAGATCCCGCCGCTCGGTCGGATCGCTCGAGAGCTGGATCCGGCGATCGAGGATCTCCGCGAGCGCGCTCCAGTCGGCGAGCTTCGTGTAGAGGCGATCGAGCGCGGAGAGCGCGTCGACGTCGTCGCTCGCGTTCTCGAGAGTGCGCTTGTGCGCCTCGATCGCACGCGCGTCGTCTCCCAGGTTGCCCTCGGCGATGCGCGCGAGACGTGCGTAGAGATTGCGGGCCGCGTCCGGATCGCTCGCGCTCGAGGCGCGGGCGGCGAGCGCGTCCGCCAGCTTGTCGTACGCGCCGAGGCGACCGGCGAGCGACTCGAGGCTGTCCGCGATCGCGGTATCGCTCGGGTCCTCCGCGAGCGCGCGGTTCTCCGCCTCGAACGCAGCACCGAGGTTGCGCAAGCCGTTCTCGTGGACGTTCGCGAGACGACGCAGCGTTTCCTTGCGCTCCATCGGATCGCGCGAGGCCTCCGCGACGAGCGCGAGCAGCTGCGCGAGCTCCGCGTAGCGCCCTTCCCGCTCGAGGATCGGCAGGACGATGGCCGCCGCCGCCGAGCGATGCTCGTCGAGCTTCGCGATGCGCACGAGCGACTGGATGCTCGGCTCGTGACGCGGATCGATTCCGAGCACCTGTTCGTGCACGACCAGCGCCTCGGAGACGTCGTCGAGCTCGCGCTCGAGGACCTCGGCCGACCGATGGAGGAACGCGACGCGCGAAGGCGCGTCCGGCGAGAGCCCCGCGCGCAGGCGCAGGTTCTCGAGCAGATCGGGCCAACGCGCCTGACGCTCGTAGAGCTCGGTGAGCGCAGCGACCGCCGTCGGCTCGCCCTCGCGGTCGGAGAGCACGCGCGCATAGGCCTCGATCGCGCCATCCGGATCGCGGAGCTGATCGCGGCTCAGCGCGCCGAGGCGCAGGCCGACGTCCACTCGCGCGTCCACATCGGTCTCGATCTCGAGGCGGCGCTTGAGCACCTCGCCGAGGTGATCGTGATCGGCCGCTTCGCTGTAGAGGCGATCGAGCGACTCGAGCGCGACCGGATCGCTCGCGTCCTCTTCGGAGGCCCGCTTGTAGAGCGCGATCGCTTGGCCACGATCGCCGAGGAGGTCCTCCGCGACCGATCCCGCGCGACGCAGGAGCTCGCCGCGCTCGGCCGGATCGTACGCGCGCTCGACCTTTCGCTCGAGCACCGAGACCATGCCGCGCCAGTCGCCGACCATCGTGTGCAGCGCTTCGAGCGCGTCGAGCGGGCTGCCGTCCTCGGCGTCGTGCGCGAGCAGGCGCTCGTACGTCTCGATCGCCGCGCGCGGATCGCCGCGCTTCTCGTCGTGAACGCGCGCGACCGTGTTCAGCAGCGACGTCGTGACGACCGGATCGGTGCTCGCTTTGATCGCCGCTTCGTACGCCTGCACGAGCGGATCGTAGGCGCCGAGCAGGCCTGCGAGCCGATCGACCTCGGCGCGGTGCTGCTCGTTACCGGGCTCGAGCGCCATCGCACGCGACTGCGCTTCGAACGCCATCGCGAGATCGCGACCGCGGTCCTCGTGCAGGTGTCCGACCTCCGAGAGGATGGCTGCCTTCTCGGACGGCTCCTCGGTGAAGCTCGCCTTCGCTTCCTGGATGGCGATTCGCTTCCGCCACTGATCGGTGGCCTGATAGATCGGCTCGAGGATCTCGATGATGCGCGCCTGGTGCGCGGGATCCGTGATGAGCTTCTCGAGGGCGGCGACCGACTCGGTGTGCTCCGGGTTCTGTCGCGCGATCTCTTCGAAGGTGTCGACGGCCATCACGCGGTCGTCGAGCTTCTCCGCGAGCAACGTGCCGAGGCGCTGGCGGAACTGGATTTCCTGTGCGCCCGTCGCGTACTGGATCCGGTGCCGCAGGTGCTCGGCGAGATCGCTCCAGCGCTCGCGCTGCGTGAAGAGCGCGTCGAGCGCATCGTTCGCGCCGCCGTTCTGCGGATCGATGTCGAGGATCTCGCGGAAGACGTCGATCGCCTTGTCGGCGTCGTTCTGCCGATCGCGGAGAACCGCCGCGCTCTTCTCGAGCAGATGCACGCGGTCGGCGTCCGTCTCGGCGACGTCCATCTGCGCGCGATAGAGCGCGAGGAGCGCGTCCCAGCCCTTCTGACGCTCGTAGAGCGCCTCGAGCGCGAGGAACACGCCGCGATCCGTCGGCGCGAACGCGAGGGCCTTGTTGTACAGAGCGGCGGACTTGTCGAGGTCCGCGCCGCGCTGCTCGAACATCTGCGCGGCGATCGTCGCGAGCTTGGCCGTCTCCGGATCGTCGACGCCGATCTCCTCGAGCGTCGCGCGATAGATCTCTGCCACGCGCGGCCAAGCGTCGAGCGCCTTCGCGAGACGCGCGAGTGTGTCCCACGTCGACTCGTCGCGCGGATCCTCGCGGAACAGGCGTGCGTAGAACGTCAGCGCACCATCGAGGTCCTCGAGGTACTCCTCGCGCAGACGGCCGAGGCGCTCGAGCAGCGCTTTGCGCGTCTGCGTGTCGCCCTCACCCGAGAGTCGCGCTTCGAGCGCACCCTCGACCTTCGCCCACTGCAGGCGCTGTTGGTAGATCGGCTCGAGCACCGCGGCCGCGGCCGCGCGCTGATCCCCCGACTCCATGATGCGCTCGAGCTGCTCGATCGTCGGCTCGTGGGGCGCGCCGCCCGAGAGCGCCTCGCGGAACTGCTCGAGAGCCATGAACGGATCGTTCAGACGCTCGCGGTACAAGCGCCCGAGCTTGTAGCGGACGTCGACCGGGAAGCCGACGTTGCGCTCGAGCATGCGCTCGTAGAGCGACGCGAGATCGGACCAGCGTTCCGCTTTCTCGTACAGCCGCTCGAGCCCCTGGTAGGCCGGCACCGACTCCGACTCGGAGAGCACCGCGTCGTACGTGTCGATCGCCTGCGTGACGTCGTTCAGCTTCGTCTCGCTGAGCTCGGCGCGACGCAACAGCAGCTGCACGCGCTCCTCGGGGCTGGCCGCGCTCTCGCTCTTGCGGACGAGCAGGTCGTGCAGCGCGGGCCACTTCTGCCCCGCGGACGCGATGCGCTCGAGCGCCTCGAACGCGGGCCGATCGTCGCTGCGCTCGGCGAGCACCTTCTCGTAGTACTGGCGCGCCGTCTCGGTGTCGGTGAGCCGGTTCTCCGCGATGTTCGCGATCTTTCGGTACGCGTCGACCTGCAGCTCTGCGTCCCCGATGTCGGGCGCGATCTCCATCAGGTTGGACGCGAAGTCCTCCCAGCGATCGGCCGACGCAGCGAGCCGCTCGCCGTCGGCGAGAAGTGGACCGATCTCCGGCTCCGTCACCGCGAGGCGCGCGGCGCGCAGCGCGAAGTCGAAGGCCTTGCTCGCCTCGCCGAGCGGTCCTTCCGCGATCTCCGCAGCGCGGCGCAGCGCGGACAAGCGCTCCGCTGGATCGTCGCTCGCTGCCAGGACCTCGAGCACTTCGAGCAGCGCCTGGAAGTTCGCGCTCGTCTCGTAGCGAGGACGCAGCGCACGCGCGGCCGCGAAGCGCTCGGCCGCTTCCGGATCGAGCGCGATGTCGTGCAGCGCGTCGAGCGCACCTTCGTGGTGTGGATCGACCTCGAGCACTTCCTGGTACGCCTCGATCGAGCGCTCGAGCTCGTTCGTCTGCGTCCGCATGAGCTCGGCCGCGTGGAACGTGAGCGCGGCGCGCGGGCCGCCATCGCCCATCAGGTCGCGCACCATGAGCACGACCTCGAGCAGGTCCGTCCAGCGCTCGGCCGCCTCGTAGAGACGGATCAATGCCGTGAGCGACTCGCGATCTGCACCGAAGCGCTGCACGACATCGCTGTACGCCTGAATCGCGCCATCACGGTCGTTCAGGCGCGTCTCGCGGATGGCGCCGATGCGCCGCGCGAGGCTCTTTCTCTCTTCGTCCGTCGCCGCGACGACGTCGAGCTTCTCCAGGATGCCTGCGAGCGCGGCCCAGTTGCCGGCCGCCTCGTAGAGACGCTCGAGCGCGCGCAGCGCGTCGGCATCGCCCGGATCGTGCGAAAGTCGCTCTTCCTGGATCGCGATCGCCTGCGTGCGATCGCCGAGACGCTCCTCGACGAGATCGCCGAGCCGCACCAGCAGCTGACGCTTCTTGTCCGGATCGTTCTCGAGCTCGGCCTGCCGGCGCAGATCGAGCGCGAGCTTCGCGTGATCGCCACTCGCGACGTGGATCCGCTCCAGCGCGCGCGATGCCTCGACGATCGTGTCGGTGTCGCCGTCGGCGTCCGCGATGAGGCGCGTGTAGGCCTTCTCCGCGCGCTCGGCATCGCCGAGCATGTCGTCCCAGATCTTGGCGATCTCGTGGCCGAGCTCGCGCTTGAGGGTCGCGTCGTTGCCGGCGCTCGCGAGCGCGGCCTCGAGCACCTCGGCGCGCTCGGCGTGCGTTCCGCGCTGGGCCGCCGCGTTGGCGAGCTCCTGCCGCAGACCCGCATCGCCCGGATCGAGCTGCACGGCGCGCGCGTAGGCGGCGAACGTGCCGTCCGCATCGCCGAGCTTGCTCTGGTGGATCGAGCCGATGCGCTGCAGCAGCGCGACCTTGCTGCTCGCGTCCTCTTGAGCCTCGAGCTGCACCTCGAGCACGCGCGCGAGGTCGCGATGGCTCTCGCGCATCTCGTGCACCGGCTCGAGGATCGCGGCGACGCGCTGACGCTGGGCCGGCACGGCGAGCAAGCGCTCGAGCGCGACGCGCGCGCCCTCGTGATCGGGCGACTTCTGGATGGCCGCTTCGTACTGATCGACGGCTTCCTTGGGCTGCGACAGCTTGGTCTCGAGGACCTCGCCGAGCCGCACCATCGTCTCGGTCGCCTCGTCGCCCTCTTGTTGATCGAGATCGCCGCGCAGGAGCTCGGCGAGATCGGCCCAGCGCTCGGTGCGCACGTAGAGACGATCGAGCGCGCGACGCGCTGCGACGTGGCGCGGATCGAGCTCGAGCACGTCGCGGTACGCCGTGATCGCCGCGACCGGATCGTCGATGAGCTCCTCGAACAGGAAGCAGAGCTGCAGCAGCAGGTCGAGCTTGCTGTCGGCATCGACCGTCTGCGCGATGCGCGTGCGGTAGAGCGTCTGGAGATCGTTCCAGCGCTCCTTCTCCGTGTAGAGCTCCTTCAGCGAGTTGAAGGACGCCTCGTCCGACGAGTCGAACGCGAGCACGCGCTTGTGGAACGGCTCGGCCTCTTCGGCGCGACCCAGCACGTCGCTGTAGATCGCCGCGACACGCTTGCTGAGCGCAGCCTGATCGGGTGCAGGCAGATCACCCGCGTCGATCGCGGTCGCCATCGCCGCCGCCGCGTCGGCCTGCTTGCCCGCGCGATCGGCTGCCTGCTGCAGGCGATCCCAGAGCGTGCTGTCCTTCGGATCGTCGAGGAACGCGCTCTCGAGCACGCCGTAGGCGCTGCCGGGATCGCTCGCATGCTCGGTCGAGAGATCGGCGAAACGCAGACGCAGCGCGCGCTTCTCGTCGACGTCTTGGCTGCTCGCCATGCGCGCCGAGAGCACGTTGCGCAGCTTGTCCCACGCACCCGTCGCCTCGTACGCGGGCTCGAGCACGCGACCGACGGAGTCGGCGAGCGCCGGCTGCGAGGCCGCGATGTTCTCGAGCGCGGAGATCGCGCGCGCTTCGGTCGGGCGCGCCGCGAGCACGGCGGCGAGCTCGTCCTTCGCTTGCGCGGGCTGCGCCAGCGGTCCGGCGAGCGTCTCGCCGAGTCGCAGCGTCAGCTCGGTGCGCTCCGCATCGTTGGCCGCGACCTCGCGTCGCTTCTCGAGCACCGAGCGGAGCTCGTCGTGACGGCCGGCTTCGACCGCGAGACGATCGAGCGCGGCGAGCGCTTCGCGATCACTCGCATCCAGCTCCAGCGCGCGACGGTAGAGCGTCGCCGCCCTCGCCTTGTCGCCGAGCTCCGTCTCCTCGTGTCGCGCCTGCTCGGAGACGAGCATCCAGCGCTCGGCGTCGTCGCCGGCGTTCTCGATGCGGTGCGCATAGAGCGCGCGCAGCTCTTCGTGTCGGCCCGCGCCACGCAGCACGCGATCGAGCGAGAGCGCGGCGTCCGCGTCCTTCGGATCGCTGGCGAGCATCGCGCGCAGTTGCTCTACCGCGCGATCCGTCTGACCGAGACGATCGCCCGCGATCGCCGCGATCTGCGCGCGCAGCCACCGTGCTTCGTCTCCGGTAGCGCCGCCCCGGAGGCGCGCATCGAGCGCGCGCTCGACGTCGGACCACGGGTTGCTCTGACGGCTCGTCGGCACCTTCTCCGCGGTCGCGAAAAGCGTCGCGCGTGTGCCCTCGCCCGTCGGATCGACCTCGAACGCCTGGATGGCCCAGCGCAGCGCCGCCTGCGGATCGTTGAGACGATCGGTCGCGAGCTTGCGCAGGCGCTCGAGGATCGCGAGCCGCTCGGCGCGCGTCGCATCACCACGGGCTGCGAGATTGCCGAGGATGACCTCGGAGAGTGCGGGGACACGCCCCCACTTCTCTTCCTTCTCGTAGATCGGGAGCAGCGCCCGCGCCGCGCGATCGTTCTTCGGATCGGTCGCGAGCGCGCGCTCGTAGCTGCGGAACGCGCGATGCGGCTGCTTCAGATTGTTCTCGTAGACCGCCGCGGCGCGGAACGAGAGATCGACGCGAAGCGCCGGCGTCTCCGCCTTCTCCGCCGCGTTGCCGAGCACCTCGGCGAGCCCGTCCCAGTCGTTCGCCTCTCCGTAGAGCGCCTCGAGCGAAGCCCAGTCGCTCGCGGCGACGTACGACTCGCGCAGCGTGCGCAGCGCGCGACCGTTCTTCGGCTCGAGCGCGAGCACGCGCTTCCACGCGCCGGCGGCCTTGCCGGCATCCGCCATCTGCTCGCCGTAGAGGGTGCCGAGCTTCGTGAGGAGCTTGATGCGCTCCTTGTCGTCGTTCTTCGAGTCCGCGACGCGACGCTCCAGCACGTCCGCGACCGTCGCCCAGTCCTTCTCGCGATCGGCGAGCTTCTCGAGCGAGTCGAGCGCCTCGTCGCTCGACGGATCGTTCGACAGGACTTCCTTCCACATCGAGATCGCATCGCCCGCGCGATGCAGACGCTCGCCCGCGATACGCGCCAGCTCGATCCGGTGCGCCTGCCGCACGTCGGGATCGCTCGCGAGCTCCGACTCCGCGCGGAGCACGTCGTAGAGCTGCTTCCACGAGCGCTTCTTCGTGTAGATGTCCTTGAGGAGCGAGAGTGCCTCGCGGTGCGTCGGATCCTTCTCGATGACCTGCTCGAGCGGCCGCGTCGCCTGGTTGTAGTTTGCGAAGCGATCGATCCAGAGCTTGGCGACGCGCATGTAGAGCGCGGCCTGTGCCTGCGCATCTTTCCCTGCGTCCGCCTTCTTCGTGAGCACCTGGATGAGGTCGTTCCAGCGACCCATCGTCTCGTACGTCGCGCCGAGCGCATCGAGCGCTTCTTGATCGTCGGGGCGGATCGCGAGGATCGCGTTCCACGTGTTGATGACCATCACGTCGAGCTTCAGCTCGTTCTGGTAGATCGGAATCGTCTCGCGGAGCAGCGCGACCTTGCGATCCTCGGAGCCGTCCGGGAGCGCCTCGATCTCGTTCTTGAGGACCTCGACGAGCGCGTTCCACTTACCGCCCGCGCGATAGAGCGCATGCAGGGCGGGGAGCGCCTCCGCGTGATGCGGATCGATGCGCTGCACGGCCTTCCACGCATCGATCGCGCGATCGGTCGCGCCGCTGTTCGATGCTGCCTTCGCGAGCTCG
>CAYSCF010000181.1:0-13704 GCA_964429305.1 uncultured Sandaracinaceae bacterium
ACGAGATCGCGTGCCTTGCCGGCGTCGAGCAACGACGTGAACGGCGAGCGCGCGCTGCCGAGCGCGCGCGCGACGACGTAGCCGACGAGCCCCGCCTCGCCTCGAGAAAGAGCTGTCGGCCCGAGCGCGACGTCGGTCCCGGGACCACCGACGGCGCGATCGGCGATCGCGCGCGCGACGCCGGGCGCGATCGCAAGCACTGCGCGATGGGCTCCCACCACGACGACGAGACCGACCGATTCGCCCAGCGCGGGCGCGATCGCGTCGGCCTCGCCGATCCGGCGCCCGACCACCTGCAGGGCCGGAACGACCCCGAGGACGCCCTTGAGATCGGCCAAGACCGCAGGATCCAGCCCTGCGAGCGCGCGAGCGAGGACGCTCGACCGGCGCGCTTCCGCCCGGCTCATCCGCTCCCAGCGCTCGAAAGGATAGGCGACCGAGGCCACGAATCCGCCTTGTACCGCGCCGCGCTCGCTTTTGGAGGCGAGGTTGGTATTCTCGCGCCCGTGGCGGCCGATCCCTACGTCGGGCGAGAGATCGCGAACCAGTTCCGTATTCTCGAGAAGATCGGGTCGGGCGGGATGGGCGCGGTCTACAAGGCCGAGCAGCCCGACATGCGGCGCTTCGTCGCCGTGAAGATCCTGCATCCGCGCTACTTGTCGCGGCCGGATCTCGTCTCGCGCTTCCGCCGTGAAGCGCGCGCGATGAGCCATCTGCAGCATCCGAACACGGCGAAGGTCTATCTCTACGGACAGCTGGAAGACGGCGCCTGCTACTTCGTGATGGAGTATCTCGCGGGCAAGAACCTCGCGCAGACGGTGCGCGCCGAAGGGCCGATGAGCCCCGAGCGCGCGGTCGCCGTGATGAGCCAGGCGTGCGGCGCGCTCGCCGAAGCGCACGCGCAAGGGATCGTGCATCGCGATCTCAAGCCCGAGAACATCTTCCTCACGAACCTCGGCGGCATCGCCGACTACGTGAAGGTGCTCGACTTCGGTCTCGCGAAGGTCACCGAGCGCGAGATGCGCCCGGGCTCGCTCATCCTCACGCAGGAAGGCATGGTCTTCGGCACGCCCGAGTTCATGTCGCCCGAGCAGGCGCGCGGCGAGAAGCTCGACGGCCGCAGCGACATCTACTCGCTCGGGATCATCCTGTACGAGCTGCTGACGGGGAAGCTCCCGTTCGACGCGAATCAGCCGATGGAGTTCATCCAGCGGCACATCAAGGATCCGCCGATCCCGCTGAGCAAGCGCGCGCCCGGCCGGAACTTCCCGCCCGCGCTCGAGGCGGTGGTCGACAAGGCGCTCTCGAAGAAGCCCGAGGACCGCTACGCGTCGGCGACCGAGCTGGGACAGGCGCTGCGCGACTCGATCGCGCCGCCGCAGTCGCAGCCGCCCCCGCCGATGACCTCGCAGCCTCCCGCGCCGCCGCCCTCGTCGAGCACACCTTCTTTCTCTCCGGCGCCGCCGGCCCCGGTGACCAACGCGCCGATGTCGGCGCCCGTGGCGCACGCGACCACCGACACCGGCCTCTTCTCGAGCCGTTCGGCGCTGATCGTGCTCGGCCTCGGCGCCCTACTGGCGCTCTTCGGCACGGCTGCGCTCGTCGCCGCGATCTTCCTCCGTTAGATCGGCCGGACAGAGGCCGGCCGCCCTCGTTAGACGTTGACGGGCTCGGCCCGGCGGCGTAACAACTGCGCGCTTTCGCGGCGCCGCCGATGTCCATCGCCGTTGCACACTCTGCCTCCGAACCGAGCGTCGTCCGCGACCTGATCGCGCTGACGAAGCCACGGATCACGTTCTTCGTCATCCTGACGACGGCGGGCGGCCTCTATCTGGCGTCGGGCCGTGCGGGTGCGACCGCCATCGATCCGCTCGTCGCGATGATCGCGGTGCTCGGCACGGCGCTGGTCGTCTCGAGCGCGAACGCGCTGAACTGCTGGATGGAGCGGGATCTCGACGTGCACATGGCGCGGACGAAGAATCGCCCCTTGCCGGCCGGGCGTCTCTCGGCGCGGACGGCGTTGATCTTCGGTCTGGCGCTCGGCGCGATCAGCGTGCCGCTGCTCGCCGTGATGGTGAACCCGCTCACCGGGCTGCTCGCGGCGATCGCGCTCGTCTCGTACGTGTGGATCTACACGCCGATGAAGCAGCGCTCGCCCAAGGCGCTCCTCGTCGGCTCGATCCCGGGCGCGATGCCGCCGCTCATGGGCTGGACGGCGGCGACGGGTCACCTCGAGGCGCCCGGCCTCGTGCTCTTCGGGATCCTGTTCCTCTGGCAGCTGCCGCACTTCCTCGCGATCTCGGTGTTCCGACAGAACGAGTACGCGAAGGCAGGCATCAAGGTGTTGCCGAGCGTGAAGGGCAACGCCGTCACGAAGATCCACGCGATCGCCTACGCAGGCGCGCTGGTTCCGATGAGCCTGCTGCTCGTTCCGCTCGGCATCGCGGGCGGCGTGTATCTCTGGGCGATGGCGGTCGGCGGCGTGCTCTTCGCGGCGCTCTGCATCTCGGGCCTTCGCGCGCAGACGGTCGACAATCGCTGGGCGCGCGCGGTGTTCATCGCCTCGATCGTGTACCTGCCGCTCTTGTTCGGCGCGCTCGCGGTCGATCTCGCGGTCTGAACGTGACGCGCTGGGCCGCGATCGTCGCCTGCCTCGCCCTGTGGGCCTGCGGCGAGGCGGAGGAGCCGCTGCGCACGCTCTTCCACGTGCCGAGCTTCGAGCTCACGGACGACGACGGGCAGCCGTTCGCGTCGAGCGAGCTCACGGGCCACGTGTGGATCGCGAGCTTTCTCTACACGACGTGCACGACGATCTGCCCGACGCTCGCCTCGCAGCTCGCGAACGTCGAAGAGCGCACCGCCTCGCACGGCGACGACGTGATGCTCGTCTCGATCAGCGTCGATCCCGAGACCGACACGCCCGAGCGCATGCATGCGTTCGCGGAGCGCTTCCGACACTCGGCCGCGCGCTGGCACTTCCTCACGGGCCGCCCCGAGACGGTGCGCGCCACCATCCAGCGCGGCTTCCTCATGCCCGAGCCGACGCACCACGATCTGCCCGAGGGCGGCTACGACGTGCTGCACGGCGCGAACGTGCTGCTCTTCGATCGCACGGGCGCCTGCCGCGGCCTCTATCGAACGACGGGCGACGGCCTCGACGATCTGCTGAGGGACGTCGATCGGCTCGTCGACGACCGCTGAGCCGCTCAGAGGCGCGGATCGACGGGATCGCTCTCGAGCGCGAGCACGCCGAGCGCGCACTCGTGCACTCTCCTGAGCGGCTCGCGGGCGACGAAGCGTGAGAGGCCCTCGAGGCCGAGCGCCCACTCGCGGATGGCGAGAGCGCGCTTGCGGCCGACGCCGCGCTTGCGCAGGCGTGCGAGGTTCTCGGGGCGATCGTACTCGGGGCCGTAGATCAGGCGCAGATAGCTCGGGCCGCGTACCTTGAGCGCGGGCTGCACGAGACCCTTCCTACCGCGCACGACGTTGGCGAGTGGCTTGACGACCATGCCCTCGCCGCCTGCATCGACGAGCTCTTGCCACCAGCGCGTCGCGTCGGCCTCCGAGCTCGGATCGCCGAGCGTCACGCGCGTCGTGCGCGTCGCGCGCAAGAGGCCGCTCGTGTCGGCCGCGACCAGCGCGGCGATCGTGTCGAGATGGAACGCATGATCTCGATCGGCGAGCACGGCGCCCTCCGCTGCGAGCACGTGGAACGGCGCGAGCTTCAGGTCGTCGATCGACGCGACCTTCCACGCGTAGCGTCGATACGCTTCCACGAACGCCGTCGCCGATGCGGCGCGCTCGAGCGTGCGCGCCTCGAGCTCCGGCTGAGCACGACCGTTCGCACGCGCGAGCGCGAGCACCTCGCTCGCATCGCGCAGTGTCTGGCGGCTCGCCGCGCCGACCGCGCCGTACTGTCGAACGAGCAGATCCTGCGCCTTGGCCGACCACGGCAAGAGCTCGCAGTCGAGCGCGAGCCAGTCGGTCGAGAATCGCGTCCATAGATCGGCCGCGCCGATCGCCGCGCGCAGCCGCGCAAGCAGCGCCGCCTGCATCGCGCGATCCTCGAAGAACCGACGCCCAGTGCGCGTGAGCACGATGCCGTCTTCGTTCTCCACGCCGAAGCGTGCGCGCGCCGCGCTCTCGTCCGTGCAGACGATCACGATCGCGCGCGAGCCCATGTGCTTCTCTTCGCACACCAGCTCGCTCACGCGCTCCTTCGCGAAGTACGCGAACGCCTCGGCAGGGTGCTCGAGATATCCGTCGATCGCGCTCGTCTCGACCGGTGACATCGTCGACGGCAGGTGCACGAGCCAGCGCGGGCTCGCGGCGAATCGGCTGAGCACCTCGAGCGCCGCCGCCGCTTCCTCGCTCGACACCGCCACGGCGCGCACGAGCTTCGTCGTGATCACGCGCTTGCCGAGCAGATCGCCGAGATCGAGCAGCGAGTCGTGCGCTTGTTGCGCCGAGAGCCCCGCCTCGCGCGGCGGCGCGAGCGGGCGCACCGGCTCGAAGTACGTCTCGGCCGCGGGCTCGCTCACGAGATCGCCCTCGGGCCAGCGCAGCGCCGTGAGCTTGCCGCCGAACACGCAGCCGGTGTCGATGCAGATCGTGCGGTTGAGCCACTCGGCCTCCAGCACCGGCGTGTGCCCATACACGACCGTCGCATCGCCGCGATAGTGCGCGGCCCAGTCGGCGCGCACCGGCAGACCGAACGCGTCGATCTCGCCCGTCGTCTCGCCGTACATCGCGAACTCGCGCACCGCGCCCGACGCGCGCATCTGCATCTCGCGCTTCATGCCGGCGTGCGCGACGACGAGACGCCCACCGTCGAGCACGAGGTGCGAGACGAGCTCCTCGATGAACGAAGCGAAGCGCTCGCGCTCGACCGCATCGACGTGCTCCATCTCCGCGATGGTCCGCTCGAGCCCGTGCCCGATCTTCACGTTCTTGCCGCGCAGCCATCGTGCGAGCTTCGCCTCGTGATTGCCGGGAACGCAGAGCGCATTGCCCTCCGCGATCATCCGCATCGCGAGCCGCAAGCAGCCGACGGAGCTCGGCCCGCGATCCACGAGATCGCCGACGAACACGACGCGGCGTCGTTCCGCATGGCGGAAGCCGTTCGATTCGTCGTAGCCGAGCGTCGCGAGCAAGCGCGTGAGCTCGCCGAGACAGCCGTGCACGTCGCCGATGACGTCGAAGGGCCCCTTCTCGTCGCGGCGATCGGAGAAGAGCTTCGTGCGTCGGATCTCGGCGCTCGCGATCTCTTCCGGCCCGTGCAGCACGTGCACGTAGCGGAAGCCCTCGCGCTCGAGCAGCTTGCTGCCCCGCCCGACGGAGCGACGCAGGTTGCCGTGCTGCCGCAGCACGTAGCCGCGGCTGTTCTGTCGATCGGGGCGCGCGTCGTTGCGCGCGATGCAGGTCTCGAGCTCGACGTCGAGGACGATCGCGACCGTCATCGCGTGGAAGCTCTTGGCCATCGCGACGAGCGGCTGGCGATCCTCGGGCCGCACGTTCGTCGCGTCGATCACCGTGAGCAGCCCGGCCGCGAGACGCTTGCGTGCCACGAGATGAAGCACCTCGAACGCGTCGGCCGTAGCCTCCATGTTCGTCTCGTCGTTGCGCAGCATGCCGCGGAAGAAGTCGCTCGAGAGCACCTCGTTCGGGAGGAACTTCGTGCGCGCGAACGTGCTCTTGCCGGAGCCGGAAGGCCCGACGAGCACGACGAGCGAGAGCGCGGGAACGTCGAGGGTCATGTCGCACCTTCTCGTCGCGTGAAGATCGCCATCTGCGTGGGCGCACCGACGATCGGGTCCTCGTCGCCGATGCCGACGAATCGCACGTCGTAGGCGTGCGTGCGCGCGACGTCGGAGGCGAACGCGGTGAGCTCGGCGCGCGTCCACTCGAAGCGGTGATCGCGATGGCGGAACGCGCCCGGCGCCAGGCCCGGCATCTTCGCGTTCGCTTCGACGTTCGGCGTCGTGATCACGACGAGCTTCGGGCGCATCGCGCCGAAGACGTTCTGGACGAAGAACGGCAGCCGATCCGGATCGAGGTGCTCGATCACCTCGATGCACGTCGCGACGTCGATGCCGTCGAGCCGCGCATCGCGATACAGGATGGAGCCGAGCAGGAGCGACACGCGCGCACGCTCGGCCTCGCTCTTCTTCAGCATGCGCGCCTCGGCGACCTCGAGCGCGCGCGACGAGACCTCGACGCCCACGATGCGCTCGAGCTGCTTCTCCTTCGTCGCGGCACGCACGAAGCCGCCACCGCCGCAGCCGAGATCGACGAGCGAGCGCAGGGCCGAATCGCGCACGACCTCGAGCACCGCCTCCACGCGACGCTCCGCCAATCGGATCGGCTTCTCGATCACGTCCTCTTCGCGGTCCTTCTCCTCGGGCTCTTCGGCGACGTCCTCGTTCAGCCGCGAGAGCGCGACGCGCGCCAGACGCTTCTGATGGCGCAGATACCGCGCGGTGATCACCTCGCGCGCCGGATGCGCGGCGAGCCAGCCCTCGCCGCGGCGCAGGAGTTTCTCGATCTCGTCGTCGCCGACCCAGTAGTGCGTCTCGCCGTCGAGCGCGGGGATCAGCACGGTCACGTGCGCGAGCAGATCACGGACGCGCGCGGTGCCGCGCAGCGTCAGCGTCGCGGTGCGAGAGATCCCCCACTCGGGGAAGGTCTCGTCGATCGGCTCGAGCGCGAGCAGGGCCTCGTAGCCGAGCGGCTCGAAGAACGAGCGCACCATCGCCTCGCTCGGGACGCGGACCGACGAGATGCGCGCCTCCAGCGGGATCGCCGTCTCGGTCAGCGCCGGTCGCTCGCGCGATCGACCGCCGAGCGCCGACGAGAACGCCTGACCGATCGCGACCGCGAGGAACGACGACGCCGCGTAAGGACGATCGTTGACGTAGTGCGCGAGTGGCGCGCCCTCCCCGTCCGGCCCGCGGCCGCGCACGAGCGCGACCGGATCGAGCTCGACCAGCAACGCCGCCGTGCATCGCTCGTCGGTCGCTTCCGGAAAGAAGACGTGCCCGCGCCCGTACGAGAGCGAGACCTCGTGCGGCGCCTGCGCGAACGGGCTCTTGTGGAGCAGGTAGCCGAGATCGGTCGCGGGGACGTGGGTCGTGGAGATCGTGAAGAGCATGTTCGGAGCACCCTCTCGGGCGCGCTCGAACGTTCTCACGCTCTCGGTGTGCCCGCTCGGTCGTCTAGTGGTGAGCCGCCGGCGCAGCCGCCGTGGCCGGATCCTGGCAGTAGCCGCTCGGCGCGTGCTGCACGTCGCGCAGGCGCGTGCGGGCATCGCCGATGACGGGCGATCGTGGGAACGCGCGGATCAGCGTCTGCAGCGAGCTCGTCGCGTCCGTGCACGCGTGGAGGCGATAGAACGCATCGCCCATCGAGAGCAGCGCATACGGGACGCGATCGCCCGACTGGTAGTCGGCGACCACGTGGCGCAGCTCGCCGAGCGCCGTCGCGGGCCGATCCTCCATCAGATAGCTCTGACCGACGAAGTACTGCGCATCGTCGGCGCGCGCATCGTCGTGGTGACGCTGGATGAACGCGCGGTAGAGCGCACGCGCGGTCGAGTACTCGCGCGCCTCGTACGCCGTCTGCGCGGCCGTGAAGTTCTCGTCGGCGCCCGCCGGCACCTCCGCATCGTCGAGCGGGATATCCACACCGGCACGACGCGCGAGCTTCTTCATGCGCGCCTCGTAGTCGGTCTGCTGCTCGTTCATCTCTTGCTGCATGCGCTGCAGCTCGTGCTGGAGCTCGGCGATCGTGCCCTCCTGCATCGCGATCTGCTGGCCGAGCATCTCGACCTGCGCGCCCGTGTCGGCGCTGGTCTGCGTCGCGAGCTGCGAGCCGCGGCGCACCTCTTCCATCGAGGCGACCTGCGTCTTGACCGTCGCCAGCTCGCCCTGCATCGGCTCGAGCGTCGTCACGCGGCCCTCGACCGCGTCCATGCGGCGCGTCAGCTCGCTGCCCTGATCGGCGCTGGTCCACAGAAAGCAGCCGCTGACGCTGGCTCCGAAGAGCGCGACGACGCCGAGCGAGGTGATTCGTCCGATGTGATCCATGAGAAGCCCCCGAAACGAGAAAGGGCGCCCGAAAGCGCCCTCTCCGGTCGCAGTGATCCGGCGACTAGCGCGGGGCCAGATCCGAACGGCGATCGCGCGACCAGCCGTACTCGTCCGATCCCGTCGCCTGCTCTTCGCCGACCGAACGGGTCGTCATCGCGCGACGCTCGACGCCGAGGCGCTGGAGCTGGTCACGCGTGGTGCGCGCGCGGCGATCGCCGAGCGCCATGTTGTACTCCTCGGTGCCGCGCGGATCGGTCATGCCCGTGATGGACACGGCCGCGATGCTGCGCTCGGTCATGCAGGAGCGGTTCGCCGTCAGCGCGCTTCGCGCGGTGTCGTCGAGCGTGCTCTCGTCGAACGCGAAGTACACCGGCTGGAGCTGACACTCCTGCGGGGGCGGCGGCGTCGTGTCGATCGCCTGCTCCACCGGACGCGCCACGCAGTGGTTGCGCTGACACATCTGGTCGGCCGGGCAGTCCGCGTCGCTGTTGCACCAGCCGGGGATCGGCACGCAGTCGTTCGACTCGCACATCTGCCCGGTCGGGCACTGCGAGTCGTCGCGGCAGTCTTCACAGTGGCCGTTCACGCAGAACTCGCCCTCGTGGCACTGCTCGTCGTTGTCGCAATTCGGGTACGTGGGCCCGCAGCCGACGAAGACCGATCCTGCTCCGAGCGCGAGCGTCATGGTCAGCAGGAGGCGGCCGCGAAGCGGACGCGACGCAATTGCGTCGGCCCGGCTCTGCCGGGCACTCCGGCTGACGAGAGCGCGCTGCGCCGAAGCCGAGCCGTTCAACCATCGATCCATGATCGTCCTCCTCCGAACCTTCTCTGATGGCGCCCTATCCCCAGGGACGGCCGCTCGCGCCCCCGGTTAGAACATGTAGGCCTGTCTGTCAACGCTGAAAGGCCTTTTGTGGCAGCGCGGCACGGGTCGGCACGAGCACACGACGTGCAACGACGACGCAGCCGTGCGGGCTCGTCCGTGCGCTACAATCGTCGGGTTTCGCATGCTCCGTCTTCGCGCGCCTCTCTTCGTCGCCTCGCTCCTCTTCCTGATCGGATGGGGCTGCAACGCGCCCGCGCCCGCGAACGACGCAGCTTCGGCCCGATCCGACACCGGCGCAGCCCGCTGCAGCGCAGCCGACGACGTCGATCACGACACGATCAGCTCGATCGACGAGCTCGGCTACGACATCGATGGCGATCACGTGCCCGACACGGACGTCGACCACGACGGGACGACCAACGATCGCGACACCGACTCGGACGGTGACGGCTTTGCGGACGCCGACGAAGCGGGCGATGCGGACTGCGCGACACGCCCGCGCGATCTCGATGGCGACGGCATCCCCGACTTCCTCGACGTGGACGCGAACGCCGACGGTGTTCCGGACCAGCAGCAGACCGGCGACAGCGATCACGACGGGACCCCCGACGCGCAGGACCTCGACGTCGACGGCGACGGCATCCCCAATCGCTCCGAGTGCGGCACCGGCCCCACCTGCGTCGACACCGATCACGACGGCACGCCCGACGTCCTCGATCTCGACAGCGACGGCGACACGATCAGCGATCTCGACGAAGGTGCGGGCGATCCCGACGGCGACATGATCGGCAACTGGCGCGACACGGACAGCGACGACGATGGCGTGCCCGACGCCACCGAGGCGGGCGACGCGGACCTCGCGACCCCGCCGGTGTCCTGCCCGAACGAGATCGACCCGACGACCGTCGCGAACGCGCCGCCCACGCTGATGAGCGATCACCTCGCCGACTTCGTCGATGCCGACTCCGACAACGACGGCCTGGGCGACGGAGACGAGGCGCGCATCGGCACCGATCCGTGCGAGATCGACACCGATCACGACGGCACGGGCGACCTCGCCGAGGGCGCGTACGTGCTCACGCCGGGCGTCTGTCCGGACGGGCACACCGGCAACCACTGCGACTGTGCGCGCAACGCGGCCTGCGCGATCCCGGTCGACGACTTCTACGTGATCCTGCCGTACGAGGGCGGCCCGGTGTACCGAGACCTCGACTTCGGCACGACCATCCGCGTCGCCGACGTCTTCTTCATCTCCGACACGACGGGCTCGATGGGCGGGACCATCCAGAACGTGAGGGACACGGTCACCCAGCCGACGACCGGCATCCTCGATCGCGTCGTGGCGTCCATCCCCGACGTGTGGGTGGGCGGCGGCGAGCACAAGGACGTGCCGTTCGCCGGGTACTCGAGCGCGCCCGACGAGCCCTTCCACCTCTCGATCCGCATGACGGCGCCCGATCACGCGAGCGATGTCCGCACGGCGTTCTCGAGCTGGAGCGCGAACGGCGGCGGCGACAGCCCGGAGTCGGGCACCTTCGCGCTCTACGAGATCATGACGGGCCTCGGCGGCACGTGGATGGCGAGCGGCGAGACGTACACGATGCGCCGCTACGTCGGCGACTGCCTCGACACGGGCTGGGGCGCGCCCTGCTTCCGCGACGGCGCGCTGCCGATCGTCATCCACTTCTCCGACATCTGCCAGCACAACGGCCCGCCCGACGACTGCGACGACTACATCGGCATCAACCCGGAGACGCCGACGTGGTCGATGGCGATGACCGAGATGGCCTCGCACGGCGCGCGCTACGTCGGCATCAACGCGTCGATCGGCACGCAGTGCGCGACCGTCACCGAGCCGGGGCACTGCTCGCGCATGGGGACGTGCGACTCCAACCCGTGCTGGTTCATGCGGCAGGCGGCCCACGAGATGGGCTCGGTCGATCTCGACGGCAACGAGCTCGTCTACGATCTGCCCAACTCGGGCACCGACCGCTCGACGTTCAGCGACACGATCGTGAATGCGATCTCCACGATCGCCACGCGCGTGCCGTTCGACATCTCGACGCGCGTGCGCGGCGACTCGACCGATCCCGAGCGCATCGACGAGCGCATGTTCATCGCGGCCCGCGAGCCTGCGTGCAACGAGCACGTCGATCCGTGCTGGACCGAGCCTGCGGGCGTGTCGCACGCGGCGGCCGTCGTCGAGTACGACCTCTCGACGTTCTTCGGCGTGGTCCCAGGCACGCGCGTGCTCTTCCGCATCACGTTCCGGAACGACTTCTTCCCGGGTGAAGCGCACACGACGCTCTTCCGCGCGCACATCGACGTGACGGCCGGCAGCAGCGCGGTGCTCGACACGCGCGACGTCTACATCGTCGTGCCCGCGGTGCCCGGCGTCCTCGCCTGACGCGCGGGCGTGAGACTTCACACCCACGCCTAGGGATGTTGTTTACAGAGAGGCGCGAGCGCGCGCACGCTCAGAGGTCGCTCTCTGCGTGGAGGTCCCCATGACCGGATCCAAGCGTCTCGCGCTCGTCGTCTCGGCTCTCGCGCTCGCGGGGAGCGGCCTCGGCTGCAACCCCACCCGGGCGACGCCCGGCGGGCACACCGACGCGGGGCACACCACCGTCGGGCGGGACTCGGGCGCTGCCTCCGCGTGCACGTCGGCCTCCGACTCCGATCACAACGGCATCGCGGACTCGCTCGAGGATCCGGCGAACCCCGACGACGATGCCGACACGATCACCGACGTCGTCGAGAACATGGCCGCGACGAATCCATGTGCGCCCTCGGACTGCGACGGCGACGGCACGCCGAACTTCCGCGACCTCGACTCGGACAACGACGGCGTGCCCGACCAGCAGGAGGTGGCGAACGGTACCGACGAATGCAATTCGGACACGGACGGTGATGGCGTCACCGATCTCGTCGAGCTCGCGGCGGGCACGAACGGCAACGACCGCACCTCGCAGCCGCCGTCCGGCACGCTCTACGTCACGATTCCGTACTACCCGCCCGGGACGATGGGCACTCACCCGCACCAGCAGTTCGACTTCGAGACGCGCATCCAGCTCGCGGACGTGTTCATCCTCGTCGACAACTCGAACTCGATGGACAGTGTGATCGCCGCCATCCGCGGTCCGTTCAGCTCGACGATCGTCCCCGGCATCCGCGCCGCGATCCCGGACGTGCGCATCGGCGTCGGATCGTTCGACTCCGTTCCGGACGGCCAAGACGGCGACCCGGGCAGCCCCGGCGACTACACGCTCTGGGTTCGCCAGCAGCTCGATCCGGACGCGACGCTCTCGCAGACCGCGTTCGACAACATGCAGACGATTCGGTACACGTCGCCCGGCACGTTCGTCGGCGGTGACGGCCCCGAGGACTCGACCGAGGCGCTCTACGAGTCGCTGACCGGCGCGGGCATGACGGGCCACGAGAACGACATGGCGGCGCGCTACAGCGTGCACGACGCGCGCGATGGCGCGGGCGACGGATGGGTTCCGACGATGCAGCCGAACCTCGACTGCAACGTCGATCCCGACGCGCCGCCGCCCTTCGGCTGGGCGTGCTTCGCCTCGGGTCGCGTGCCGATCCTGGTGCTCGCCTCCGATGCGGGTTGGTGGAACGGCCCGTCGTCGGGCGACCCCCAGAACGCCGATCAGCACTCGTACGCCGAGCTCGTCTCGGCGATGCAGATGCACGGCGCTTACTTCATCGGCATCGACGTCGGCAGCGGCATGGGCGGCCCCACGTACGCGAACTCCACCACGCTGGCGACGGCCACGGGCACCGTGGATGGCTCCGGGCATCCGGTCGTGTTCGGGCCCGGCGCGAGCGGCCTCGCGGGCATCGCGAACGACATCGTGAACGCGGTCGTCACGCTCGCGGGCGAGACGACGCAGGACATCACGACGCGCACCGACGGCGATCCGACGGAGACGCGCCTGCCCTCCCCGCACACGACGGCGGACTTCATCCGCGCCGTCACGCCGGACCACGCCGAGCCCGAGGCGCCGACCGGCTACGACCACAAGGACGCGACGACGTTCTACTCCGTGCATCCCGAGGTCGGCGGAACGCCGACGATCGTCTGGTTCGACGTCGACTTCTACAACGACTTCCAGGCGCCCACGGGGACCACCCAGGTCTTCAAGGCGACGATCCAGGTCCTCGGACGGGCCCGCTCGATCGTCGACCACCGCGACGTCTACATGATCGTCCCGCCGACGGGCGGCACCGTCGGCCCGCAGTGATCTCCGCCAGCTGAGCCCGGCCCTCGCTCACTCCGAGCGAGGATCACGCCGTTTGGACGGGATCTCGCGAACCGTGACGTGCTCCGGTTTGGACGCATCCACGTGAACCGAGATCTTTTCCGGCGTGCCCGGCAAGCCATCCAAGCTCCGACCACGCTTGGCGCGAGGCAATGTCTGAGAGCGCGTCGGCTCCGGGCTGGCGCGACGCGGCGTCGCGGCGGTTGCCGACGGAACCTGCGCGGGCTGCCACTCTCGTTTGGCCATGGATGGACGGTACGCCCGCGAGCCGTCGGCGCCTAGCCCCACGATCACCGAACGTTCTTCGGCACCGCACGAATCGCGTGCCCGGCATGGCCCTGCTCGGAGGCGGATGTTAAAAGCGCCGCGTGGCAGACGACCTCGCGCTCACGAACGCCCCTGCGCCCGAGCTCGCCCGCCGGCTCTCGCTGATCGCGCCCTCGGCGACCATCGCGATCGCTGACCGTGCGGCTGCGATGCGCGCCGCCGGCGTCGACATCCTCTCGTTCGGCCTCGG
>CAYSCF010000182.1:0-13699 GCA_964429305.1 uncultured Sandaracinaceae bacterium
CCATCGCCTCAAGAGCGAGGTGCACCGTCTGCGCAGCGATCTCGCCGAAGTCCACGGCTTCTCGAAGGTGCTCGGCGAGAGCACGGCGATGCGCAAGGTGTTCGACGTCATCAGCCGCATCGCGCCGACGCAGGCGACGGTTCTCGTCACCGGCGAGAGCGGCACCGGCAAAGAGCTCGTGGCGAGATCGATCCACGAGCACAGCTCGCGCAAGGACGGTCCCTTCGTCGCGATCAACTGCGCAGCCGTGCCGGCGACGCTGCTCGAGAGCGAGCTCTTCGGCCACGCCAAGGGCGCGTTCACCGATGCCAAGGTCGCGCGTCGCGGCCTCTTCCTCGAGGCGCAGGGTGGAACGCTCTTCCTCGACGAGATCGGTGAGATGCCGCTCGAGATGCAGGTCAAGCTCCTGCGCGCGCTGCAGGAGCGTCGCGTGCGCCCGGTCGGCGACTCGAACGAGGTTCCGTTCGATGCCCGCGTGATCGCGGCGACCAACCGTGCGCTCGAGCACGACGTGGAAGAGAAGCGCTTCCGCGAAGATCTCTACTACCGCATCAACGTCTGCTCGGTGTCGGTGCCGCCGCTGCGCGATCGCGACGGCGACGTGCCGCTCCTCGCGCGCGTGTTCGTGGAGCGTTTCGCGCGCAAGCACGAGAAAGCCGTCAAAGGCATCGCCGCGCCCGCGCTCGCGAAGCTCGTGCAGTACCAGTGGCCCGGCAACGTGCGCGAGCTCGAGAACGGCATCGAGCGCGCGGTCGCGATGGCGCAGTACGACCAGCTGGTCATCGAAGATCTTCCGGAGCGCGTGCGCGCGTATCGCCCCGACCAGGGCAGCGCGCTCCTGCCCGCGACGACGGCGGAGCTCGTGTCGATGGCCGAGCTCGAGAACCGCTACATGCACCACGTGCTCGCGCTCGTGAAGGGCAACAAGTCGGCGGCGGCACGCATCCTGGGCTTCGACCGTCGCACGCTCTATCGACGGCTCGAGCGCGGGGTCGAGGGCGAGGTCACGAGCGAGACGGGCGACGACGAGGGCGACCAGCGCTCCGGGGTCACGGAGACGCCGGCCGTCGCGAGCCCTCGCGACTCCCACCCGCCGAGTGTCTCGGCGCCCGCTGCGGTGTCGTCGAACGGCGATGCGAGTGGCGTCGGCCGCGGCAAGAGCGTGCTCGTCGTCGACGACGATGCCGACAGTCTCGAGCTCGTGCAGCTCGTGCTCCAGGCGCGCGGATATCGCGTCGCGACGGCCCGCGGCGTCGCCGAGGCGATGAAGACGCGCGACATCGATCTCGTCCTGACGGACCTCCATCTCGGAGACGGCTCGGGCGCCGATCTCGTCGGACGCTTCGGCGCGGCGAAGGTCGTCGCGATGACCGGACGCTCCGAGGCGGATCACGACGGCGCGGCGTTCGACGGCTGGCTCACGAAGCCAGTGTCGGTCGATCGCCTGACCAAGACGCTGCAGTCGATGCTGCCGGCGTAGCTGCACCACCTCTCTCTCAGCGAGACCTGCCATGTCGAACACGACGGCTTCGTCGTCGGCGATCTCGCGCGCGCTCGTCGCCGAGATCCAGCGAAGAATTGCGCCCGAGCTCATCGCGCTCGGTGTGGCCGCGCGCGCGGAAGGCGAGGGCGTCCCTGCGCTCGAGCCGCTGCGCAGCCTCGTGAAGCGGATGCGCAATCTACGTCCGCGGCAGCGTACGGCCGCGGTCGAGGCTGTGTGCAACGTGCTCGAGAGCGATGCCGAGCTCCGCGCAGGCGCGCAGGCGTACTCCGCCCGGCTCGCGATCTCGGCGCGCACGAGCGCGGCGCTCGCAGATCTGGGCCTCTTGCCTGCCCACGGCTTCTGGGCCGAGCTGCGGCAGAGGCTTGCGGCGCGGCTGCTTCCCTCCCATCGACCGCCCCACGATCTGACCGAGATCTTGCAGTCGGTCTTCGATCCGATCGACGCGCGCTGGCTGGAGACGATCGACGACGTACAGCTGACACGACTGCTCGCGGCGTTCACGCCCGAAGACGAGCGCGCCACGCGCACGCTCGCGGGAGGGGCGCTGCGCGCGATCGATCTGCTCGCACATCGGCTCGCTGCCGCCGGCGAAGATCCGGTGCTCTCCGACTTCGATCCCGAAGCGATGGACTTCGAGTCGCCGTTCCTCGCGCAGGCCGAGCAAGTGCTTCGCGTCGCCGCGGCCGAGCGTGGCCGGCTCGGCCTCGAGAGCTCGCTGCCCGACGTGCCTCCGGACGAGGGCGGAGATCGCCACGCGCGCGTGCTGCTCAAGCAGTGCCGCGAGGCCGTGACGCGCATCCGACGCCGCGTCCCGAAGACCGGTGCGACGATCCGGCTCACGTACGAGCTCGAGCGAATCGAGGATCTCGTCGACCGACTCACGCTCTTGCTCGACACGCTCGCGAGCGATCGCGATGTCGCCGTAGCCGCGCGCACGAAGCTCTTTCGCAGGCTGGTGCTCGCGCAGGGCGAGATCGAGCAGGTCCTTCCCCTGCTCTCGCGCGGATCGAAGCTCGTGACCTCCGAGATCGTCTCTCACGCGGGCCGCACCGGCGAGCACTACATCGCGCGCACTCCGTCCGAGTACGGTGCCATGTGGATGGCGGCGGGCGGCGCAGGGCTGATCGTCGCGTTCCTCGCGTGCATCAAGGTCGGGCTCGCCGCGCTGGCGGCACCGCCGCTCGTGGAGGCCGCGCTCTTCTCGGCGAACTACGCGATCGGCTTCGTGATCGTGCAGATGCTCGGCATGACGATCGCGACCAAGCAGCCCGCGATGACCGCCGCCGCGCTCGCGGGCTCGATCGATGCCGCACGACCGAAGGACACGCGCTCGCTCGTCGAGACGATCCAGTGCCTCGTGCGCAGTCAGCTCGCCGCGATCGGAGGCAACTGTCTCGTCGCGCTACCGGCGGCGCTCGCGCTCTCGACGCTGTTCGCGTTGGTGTTCGGCCATCCCGTCGCCTCGATCGTGAAGGCGCATCATCTCGTCGAAGAGCTCGATCCGCTGCACAGCCTCGCGATCCCGCACGCGGCCATCACGGGCCTCTGGCTCACGCTCTCGGGCGTCGTGGCCGGCTACGCGTCGGCGTCGATGATGGCGCGCCACGTCCCGGAGCGCATCCGCCGTAGCTTGGGTGTACGCCGCACGATCGGCGCCGTGAATGCACGGCGGCTCGCGGGATTCGTCGAGAGCAAGTCCGGCGCGGTGATGGGATCGATCGTGCTCGGCACGCTGCTCGGCAGCACCGGCATGATCGGTCATCTGCTCGGCCTGCCGATCGACATCCGCCACGTGAGCTTCGCGTCGGCGAACCTCGGGCTCGCGATCGCGACGCTCGGGCCGGAGCACGTGAATCTGGGCCTCACGCTCGCGGGCATCGCCGGCATCGGCGCGACCAATCTGATCGTGAGCTTCTCGCTCTCGCTCGGGCTGGCGCTGCACGCGCGTCACGAGCACATCCGGGATCTGCCCAGCCTCGCGCGCGATCTCTTGCGGTCGGCGGTGCGCGAGCTTCCTTCGTGGATGCTGCCCGTCGGCGCGAGCGCGACGCCCGTCAAGGCCGAGGGCTGACGCCGAGACGCTTCTTGTCGTACCGTCTCGCTCCATGATCGAGTGGAACGAGACGCACCTGCAGATTCGCGAGATGTTCCAGCGCTTCGTGGAGGCGGAGGTCGCTCCGAAGATCGACGCGATCGAGCACGAGGGCACGCCGCCCTACGACGTGCTGCGCAAGATGTTCTCGACGTTCGGCGCCGGCGAGATGGCCAAGGCGCAGTTCGAGAAGGAGCTCGCCCGCGACCGGAAGCGCGCGGCCGGCGAGCCGGTGCCCGAGAAGAAGAAGCAGGAAGGCTTCTCGCAAGAGAAGCTCGATGCCGCGGCGATGCGCGCGATCCCGACGATCGAGCTGAGCAAGTACTCGCCCGGCATGGTGACGGCGCTCGGCGTCAGCGTCGGGCTCACCGCGGGCGCGATCCAGCGCAAGGGAACGATCGCGCAGAAAGAGAAGTTCGTTCCCGCGCTGCTCACGCTCGAAAAGGTCGGCGCGTGGGCGATCACCGAGCCGGGCTCGGGCTCCGACGCGTTCGGATCGATGAAGGCGACGGCGCGCCGCGACGGCGATCACTACGTGCTCAACGGGCAGAAGACGTTCATCACGAACGGTCCGTACGCCGACACGATCGTGTTCATCTGCAAGCTCGACGACGGCGGCGCCGCGGAGCAACGCAAGGTCGTCTCGTTCATCTTGGACAAGGGCACGCCCGGGCTCGTGCAGAGCAAGCCGCTGCGCAAGATGGGGCTGCACGGCTCGCCGACGGGCGAGCTCTTCCTCGAAGACGTGCGCGTCGCCAAGGATCGTTTGATCGGCGAGAGCGAGGACGTCAGCGCGCGCGGCGATGCGAAGGAGACGTTCGGCAGCGAGCGCACCGGCGTCGTCGCGATGGCGCTCGGCATCGTGGAGCGTTGTCTCTCGCTCTGCCGCGGCTACGCGGGGATGCGCGTGCAGTTCGGCAAGCCCATCGGCGAGTTCCAGCTCGTGCAGCTGAAGCTCGCGAAGATGGAGGTCGCGCGGATGAACATCCAGAACCTGCTCTTCAAGCAGCTCGAGCTCGCGGGTTGGGGCAAGGGCCTCTCGCTGGCGGAGGCGAGCGCGTGCAAGCTCTACTCGGCGCAGGCGGCGATGGAGGTCTGCCTGGAAGCGGTGCAGCTCTTCGGCGGCAACGGCTACATGGCGGAGTACCGCGTGGAGCAGCTGTGTCGCGACTGCAAGGTGCTCCAGATCTACGGCGGCACCGACGAGATCCAGGTCTCTCAGATTGCGCGCGCGCTGCTCTCCGGGCATTGATCCCGGCCGTTCCTCCATGAAAGACCGTTTCGCACGCGCGCTGGCGTGGAGCTCGATCGTCCTGACCGCCGTGGCGCAGCTCTGGCCCGGGCTCTCGACCGACCTCTCGCCGCCGATCGGCTGGGACCACGGCTCGCATCTCGGCAAGGCGATCCTGACGTGGAATCACCTGCTGCCGTCGCTGCGCGGGTGGACGGATCTCGAGCAGGCCGGTGTGCCGCTCAACACGGTCTACGGTCCGGCGGGCCTGATCTGGGTGCTGCTCTTCCGCTGCATCACGCCCTTCCTCGAGTGGCACCAGACGTACGCGCTCGCGTTCTGCGGCTTCCGGGTGCTCGTCGGCGCGTGCGTCTATCGGCTCACGCGGGTGGTCGGCGCGGGGCGCGTCGGCGCGGTCGCGGCCGCGATGCTGGCGCTCGCGGATGCCGGCACGCACAGCGAAGGAGGCTGGTTCTACGACGTCCTCTACGGCGTGTGGCCGATGTCGCTCGCGATGTGCGTGCTCTTCTTCGGGCTCGCCGATCTGATCGTGTTCGTCGAGAACGGGCCCGTCACCACGCTCGGCCGTCGCGCCCGCGCGCGCGCGATGGTGCTGCTCGGCATCGCGCTCTTCTCGCACCAGATGTGTCTCATCGCGATCGCGATGATCGTGCCGATCCTGCTGATCGTGCGCGTGACCGACGGGCGCGGCCCCGGCATGACACGCGAGACGCTCGCGCGAGTGGTCCCCGTCGTGATCGTCGCCGGGATGATCGCATCGTGGTGGATGCTCCCGATGCTCGGGCTCTCGTCGTACCTCGACGATCACGGACAGCTCTGCACGACCACGCTCGACATCGGCGAGCGGATGATCCGCGCCGAGGGTGTGTGGGGCGGAGGCACGTGGGAAGGCGTGCTCGTCTCGCTCGGCCTCGTCTCGAGCTTGTTCGCGCGCGGCTCGCGCCGCTTCGTCGCCGTGCTCGCCGTCGTGGCGACCATCGTGTACTCGCAGGGCTGGTTCTTGACGTTCGACGCGGCGCGCTGGCTGCCTCCGCTCGGTCGCATCGTGTACCCGCGCATGCTGATGATCGGCAAGCCGCTCTACTTCGCGATGGCCGGCATGGTCGTGCACGACGTGATGGCTCGCGTCGGTCCGAGCGTGCGTGCCGTGCTCGCGAGACCGAGCGGCATCGTGGGCATCGTGCTCACGCTCGCGCTGATCGCGCCGTTCGCGCCGGGCATGCCGGCCGCGCTCGCGCCGCTGCTCTGGCATCGCGACGTCACGACGACGGCGACGATGAGCGAGTGGAACGACTTCCAGGCCGCGTGGATCTGGGTCGGCGAGCAGCCGCGCGATCGCTTCTATCGCGTCGCGTACGTCAACGACTGGATGCACCTCGGGCAAGCGGCGCCCGCGTATACGGACCGTCCGGGCTACACGCCCGGCGTCTACGTCGGCGAAGCGTTCCGGAACACGCCGGACGGGCTCGATCCCGACATGCTGCGCGAGATCAACGTGCGCTACGTGCTCGCGTTCGGCGCGCTGCCCGCTCGGCTCGATCGTCAGTGCACGGAAGTCCGCCGCTTCGGCGCCGCGCGCCTGTGCGAGCTGCGCGACTGGACGAGCGCGGTGGTGACCGACACCGACGGCGAGCATCATCCGCTCGTCTCGCACCTCGAGGACGCGCGCGTCGTGTTCGATCCGGATGGAGCACGCTCGGTCGTCGTTCATCGCGCGATGGCGCCCGGCTGGGCCGCCACGGCCGATGGCCAGGACATTCCGATCACCGAAGAGCGCGTGGTCGACAGCGCGCATCTGCGCTTGATGCGCCTGACGATCCCCGAGGGCGCACACGAGGTCGTGCTCCACTATCGCGCGACGCGCGCGCTCGACGTGCTCGGAATGCTCGCGACGCTGCTCGGTCTGCTCGCCGTCGCCCTTCTCACGAGCCGCCACGCGCGCGTGCTCGCGATGCGCGAAACGGCATGGGTCAGGATCACGACGCGCGTCCCGCCGCGCACGTCCGAGCTCGTGCACGCGTATTGGCCGACGGCGGTCATCGTGCTCCCGATCCTCGCATTCGCGCTCGTGATCGCGCGCAACGCGCGCGGGACGCATCTGGCCTACCACCTCGACGAGGCCGTCATCCGTCGTCCCAGTCCGACGGGCGACGAAGTGTGCGAGGAGCATCCGCCGGCCGGCGGCACACGCTGTCCGAGCCTGCCGCAGCTCACGATCGATCGCACCGCGATGTGCATCGACGGGCGCTACCACTCGTGCATCGCCGCGGGCCCGGCGCCGGGATCACCATTGCGCTTCACGTGGACGGATCTGCCACTCTCCGGGACGCTGACGCTCTCGGGCGGCGTCGCCGATGCGGTGCAGGCGCGCCAGCAGGGCGGGATGATCCGTCTGCGCGCGCTCGCGGACCACGAACAGTTCCTCGGGGTGGACGTACCGAACGGCTGGGCGTGGGAGGAAGGCGCGGCGCCGATCCCGGAAGGCACGCACACGCTCGACATCGAGGTCGAGGGCAGCAGCCCGGGTCAGCGCGAGCTCTGCATCGACGCCGTGATCCGCTGAGTCAGCGATCGAAGTCGCGGTTGCGGTCGAAGTTGCCGAACACGACCTGCAGCTCGTCCCATCGGTAGACGAAGAGCGCGCTCTGGACCGTGACCGTCGCGAGCATGACGATCAGCGCGAGACGGGCGAGCCAGCGTGTCTCCAGCCCACGAAACGCCGTCGCGAGCGCGAACGGGATCCAGCCGAGGGCGAGGACGGCGGTCACGAGCCAGCGAATCTGCACGTGGTAGAGCCACGACCGGATCCACTCGGGAGAGAACGCGAAGTTGAGCGTGTAGAAGAGCAGAACGAAGGTGACCAAGCCGCCGCGAACGAGGTCGGGGCGCTGCCACGTGTCGGCGAGGAAGAAACCGGCACCGAGACAGAGCCACGGCAACATCGGCACCATGTACCAGCCGTACGTCCAGTCGCCGCTGCCGAGGCCGATCGCGGCGAGGTACGCGATCAGCGGCGTGCCGAGGACGATCGCGAGCTCGCGCGATCGGCGCATCACGCCGCCGAGCATCCCGAGCCAGAGGAAGATCAGCCAGCCACGTCCGACGAGGAACGTGTTGATCATCGGATCGTCGAAGAAGCGCAGGAAGATGTTGAAGTGCACGGCACGACCGGTCTGCACCGCCTGCGTGAACGCGAACGCGCGCCAGCCGAAGACGAGACCGAAGAGCGGCCAGAGCGCGGCGACGGGCAGCGACACCGCGAGCTGACGCATCGTCGTGCGCCATCCTGCCTGCCGCATCACGAGCACGGCGAGCGCGAGCACGAACGCTGCGCCGGGCACCTTGGTGAACGGACAGAGACCCGCGAGGATTGCGGCGATGACGAGATCGCGCTCGCGTCCGTCGTCACGCCAGCGCAGGTAGAAGTAAGTCGTGCCGAGCCCGAGCGTGGCCAGCAGATCCTCTTCCTTGATGACGCGCGTCTGCACGACGATCCAAGGCAAGATCGCGTAGAGCAGCGCGCCGAAGTAGGGCGCGGCCGTTCTTCGTCTCTCGAGACGACGTCCGATCGCGATCATCAGCCAGATGGAGATGCCCACCAGCGCGATCGGGACGAGGCGCGCGTGGCCGAGACGGATCTCGCGGAACTCGCGCGCGCCGCCGGCGATGCCTGCTGCGCCGACGAGCAGGTGCATGAGCGGCGGGTGCTCGAAGTAGGGCGTGATGAGGTGAAAGATCCGCCCGAAATAGGGATGGATCGTGATGTCGGCGAGCCCGACGTACTCGGCTGGCCACGTCGTGAGCGCGCGCGGATGTCCTTCGGTCAGCAGGAAGTAGCCGTTCCAGCACGCGAAGCGCTCGTCGTCGTTGTCGCGCCAGTCGGGCGTGACGTCGTAGTCGATCAGGCGAAAGCCGATGCCGGTCGCGACGAGCGAGACGACGAGCGCGACGTGGATCAGACGATGACGAACCGCATCCGTCGCCCTCACGACGCGGTACACGAAGCCGAAGGCCAACACCGCGAGAACGAGCGCGAGCGCCCAGAGCGCGGTGCGCATCGGAGGGAACGCGCCTCCGAGGGGCACGAGCGCTTCGCGTGGCACGGGCTCGTTCGCGTCGAGGGACGGGCCCCACTCGAGGCGGAAGTACGTCGTGGGATCGATCGGGCTGTGCCATTCGATCTCGATGCGATGCCAGCCGGCGCTCACGCGCATGTCGGGATCGATCGTGTGCCCGTCGATGCGGATCGTCGTCTGACCGCTCGAGGTCACATGCAGATAGCGGCCCTCGGCCGGGAGGCGAATCCGCGCGCGGAGGATCGCGTCGATGGGCGGCAGATCGACGGGGACGCCGAGCCGGCGGAAGTCCCAGCCCTCGACGATGCGGCCCATCGGTCGGTGATCGTTCGGCACGACGACGCGGTGCTCGGTCGTCCGCGTGGTCTCGATGCGCTCGCCCGACGGCGTCGCCGCGTACCACGAGACGGTGTAGCCGTGACGCACGTAGCCGTCGCACGCTGCCGCGGCGGCGAAAACGCCGAGAGCAGCGAGCGTCGCCCACACGACGGGCAAGAATCGCAGAGCTCTCTCTCGCACGCGGCGCGAGGATAGCGGACGCGCGCTGGCCCGTCTCGTTTCGTGGCGCGAGAGACCGCCGCCACACGGCGGCGAGCCGCTCCGGGACCTTCAGCGCTTCTGTGCCGCCTGGACGCGCGCCGCGATCGGGTCGCCGCCAGCGATCCCGCGGACGTCGCGGCTCTGCCAGTCGACCATCCAGCCCGGATACTCGGCGGGCAGGGCGCTCGCCTCATCGAGGATCGCGAGATGCTCCGGCGAGATCAACACGTCTACCGCCGCGAGGTTGTCGAGCAGCTGATCCTGCCGCTTGGCGCCGATGATGATGCTCGTGACGAACGGCCGCGTGAGCTGCCAGGCCAGAGCGAGCCGCGCGACGGAGAGATGGGTCGCCTCCGACACCTTGCGCAGCGCGCCGAGCACGCCCGGCAGGCGATCGGGATTCACGGGCGGGAAGTCGAACGCAGCGCGACGCGCGTCCGCCGGGCCCTTCTTGTCGGGATCGAACTTGCCCGAGAGCAAGCCGCCCGCGAGCGGGCTCCACGGAAGGATCGCGACGCCTTCGGCCAGGCACATCGGTGCGATCTCGCGCTCGATGTCGCGCCCCGCGATCGAGTAGTAGACCTGCGCGCTCTGGAAGCGTGCGAGGCCGTTCTGCTCGGCGAACGTGATCGCCTTCGACGCGACCCACGCCGGCAGGTTGCTGAAGCCCACGTAGCGCGCCTTGCCGGAGCGAACGACGTCGTCGAGCGCGCGCACGGTCTCTTCGATCGGCGTCGACGGATCGAATCCGTGGATCTGATAGAGATCGACGTGGTCGAGCCCGAGGCGCTTCAGGCTTCCATCGATGCTCGAGAGGATGTGCCCGCGCGAGAGCCCGACCTGGTTCACACCCGGGCCGACGCGACCTCGCACCTTCGTCGCGACGACGACCTGCTCGCGCGGTCGATTCAGTGACGCGAGCGCGCCGCCCAGCAACGCCTCGGACTGTCCTTCCGAGTACACGTCGGCCGTGTCGAGGAAGTTCACGCCCGCATCGAGCGCGGTGCCGACGAGCTTCTCGACCTCCTTCGCGCCGAGCTCGCCGATGGCTTTCCAGAAGCCCTGGCCCCCGAAGGTCATCGTGCCGAGGCAGAGCTCCGAGACGTAGAGACCGGTCTTGCCCAAGAGGTGATAGCGCATGTTCGTCGATCCTTTCGCGTTGGCGATTGGGGTCGACTCTGCATCTTCGAGCACGCTCTAAGTCAATGGCCCTCGTATCGCTCGCCCGCGCGGATGGGCAGGCTGAGCACGTTTTCCGCGGGCGGCAGCGGGCAGGTCGCCAGCGAGGTGAACCCGCAAGGAGGCGTGTAGAGCCGGTTGAAGTCGACCCACGTCTGCCCGTTCGCGTCGGCGACGGGCACGTCGAGATATCGTCCGGCGCCGTAGGTCTCGCCCTCGCTGCTCGTCGTGTCGCGCAGCATGACGAAGTAGCTTCCTTCGCCGTCGTCGGTCGCGGCGAGCGTGATCGAGTGCGCGTCGAGCGCGAGATCGATGAGCGCGACACACGGCTCGTCGACCTGCATGCCGAGCACGTTCACGAGCGAGAGCATGCGACCCGGCTCGGGCGCTCGGACATGCGCGCGGATGCGCATCGCGGGATCGAACGGATAGACGGGGATCTCGCCGAACGTAGTCCGCGCGGGGCTGTCCACGTCGCGCACGCGCAACGCGAATCTCCCGCCACGCTCGATCAGCACGAGGCGCAGGCTCCCGATTGCGATCGGCGCATCGACGGCGAGCACCTCGTCGTGATCGCCTCCGACGAAGCGAACGTCGTCGCCCACGATCACGCGGCCGAGATACGCCGGGCCGCTCGGCAGCACGAACGAGCTGGCTGCTTCGCTACCGATCGTGTGCTCGCCCGGCTCGAGCCAGAACAAGCCCACGAGTGAGAGCCATCCCTCGGGGCCGACGAGCTCGTCACGACGCTCGGCGCGCCACGCGTCCCACTCGGCGCGCACGTCGTGCTCCGGCGCGATCGCGGCGCTCCCGCAGCTCGTGAGCGAGAGCGCCAGCGCGATCGCGACCCGCACTACTTGTTCGGCTGCGGCGTGAGGCGAAGGTAGGGCTTCACCTCGGTCCAGCCCTTGGGGAACTTCTCCTTCATCACGGCCGGATCCTTGAGCGACGGAACGATCACGACCTGATCGCCGTCCTTCCAGTCGGCCGGCGTCGCCACCGAGTAGCCGTCGGTGAGCTGCAGCGAGTCGATCACGCGGAAGATCTCCGAGAAGTTCCGGCCCGCGCTCGGCGGGTACGTGAACGTCGTGCGGATCTTCTTCTTCGGATCGATGATGAACACGCTGCGCACGGTGATCTTCGCGTCCGTCTCCGGATGCACCATGTCGTAGAGCTTGGCGACCTTCTGATCCGCGTCCGCGAGGATCGGATAGTTGAGCTTCACGTGCTGCGTCTCTTCGATGTCCTTCACCCAGCCGTGGTGCGAGTCGATCGGATCGACCGAGAGCGCGATCGGCTTGGCGTTGCGCTTGGCGAACTCGGGCGCGAGCTTGGCGACCGCGCCGAGCTCCGTCGTGCACACCGGCGTGTAGTCCGCCGGATGCGAGAAGAGGACGACCCACGACGAGCCTGCCCACTCGTGGAAGTGGATGGGGCCTTGCGTCGAGTCCTGGGTGAAGTCCGGGGCGGTGCTTCCGAGATGTAGGCTCACGTGCTCACTCCTGTTTCGTCTGTCCCAACGCGGGGCTGCGGGAGAGCAAGCCACGCGGCTCCGCATGCGTCAATCACCCATCGGCCCGCACGGGTGATGGATCCGTGACGGGTGCGCGCCGCGGGTCTACGTTGGGCGCGTGATCGGGGAGCCGCGTGTCGTCTTGGAGGGCGAAGGTGCGCGCGTGGACTACCGCGAGCGCTTTCTCGAAGGGGCCGAGCGCGATGCGTTGGTCGAGGAGCTCGAAGGCGCACGCGCCTCGTTCGATCACGATCAGGTGCGCATCTTCGGTCGCACGATTCCCTCACCGCGTCTGGTGTGTGCGTTCGGCGACGAGGGAACTGTCTATCGCTACTCGGGCGTCGATCGCGGCGCACTGCCGTGGACGCCGGTGCTGCGCGTCGTACGCGATCGCATCGCGGCGCTGGTCGGTCAGCCGTTCACGTATGGCCTCGTGAACCTCTATCGGGACGGACGCGATCGTCTCGGTTGGCACGCCGACGACGAGAAGGACATCGCGCCCGACTCCTGCATCGCGAGCCTGAGCCTCGGCGCCGCGCGCCCGTTCCAGCTGCGGCGACGCGTCGCGCGCAGCCCCGTCCACGAGGTGATGCTCCAGGACGGAAGCCTCTTGCTCATGCACGGCGCGACGCAGCGTCTCTACAAGCACCAACTGCCGGCGCGCGTACGGATCACCGAGCCGCGCTTCAACATCACGTTCCGCGAGATCCGATCGAGCCGCTGAGTCAGTGAGCGCCCACGCGCGCCGCCATCAAGATTCCGATGGCGAGGCCGACGACGAACGCGACGATCACGAGCACGAACATCAGGATCATCAGCCACTTCTGCAGGTTGTAGAGGCGGCGCAGCTCCCCGAGCGCGTTCATCAAGTTCGGGATGTCGCTGCCCTTCGTGTCGACGACGAGCTGGAACGAGCGCGCGGCGCTGCGCGTCCACATGCCGACGAAGATCATCAGCACGCCCTGGACGATCTGTCCGAGACCCGCCGGATTGCCCATGAACATGATCACGATCCCGATGAGCCACATGAGCGCCGCGAGCACGATCGAGACGGTGCCGACGAACTTCATCGAGCCCGCGAGATCGCCGATGACCACCTCTTGGGCTTGGTCGAACTCGTAGCCACCGCCGTGCGCTTGCGGGACCGGCGCCGGGGCGTTCGTCGTGTCGTTCGTCATCGTGGCTTCTCCTCGTGCGGGCCGAGAGTCTCAACCGCTTCGGGCGAGGTCAACCCGCGATGGCGCGCGCGGGCGTGGCGTGGCACGACGCCTGCGAAACGTTCGATGGCAGGAATCTCGCCCGAGCTGCTCGTCTCGCAGGTGCGCAACACCGCGCCGTACGTCTTCGACGACGCGAGCGAGATCGCGGCATCGCCGCCGGCGCGCATCGTCCGAGCGTTCGATCCGGGCAGGCCGCTCTCGCACGCGGAGTACTTTCGTCTCTGCGTGAGCGCGCACTACCTCACGTGCGCGACGCCCGTGCCGACCGACGTCGACAACCAGATCCGACGCAAGCTCTGGTCGGAGGGGCTTGCGCTCAAGAC
>CAYSCF010000183.1:0-13639 GCA_964429305.1 uncultured Sandaracinaceae bacterium
TAAGGAAGGCCGTCGATTCGCTCGGCTTCGAGGTCGTGGACGTGAAGATCGACGTGGAGAACAACGTGCTCACGCTGCGCGGCGAGCGGAAGCTCGACAACGAGGACAAGCGTGACGGCTATCACCGCGTGGAGCGCTGGTACGGCGCGTTCACGCGTCAGTTCATGCTGCCGCGCACGGTCGATGCGGAGCACATCGATGCGCAGCTGAAGGATGGCGTGCTCACCGTCCGTCTGCCCAAGAAGGCGGAAGTGAAGCCGCGCGCGATCGCGGTCAAGAGCTGAGCGCGCCGCGCTGCCACGGGAGTCGAGGAGGCTCCACTCGATCGATGAAGACGAGAGACAGCTGATCGCAAAAAAAGAAGCGAGAGGCAGGCGAGGCGAAACGCTTCGACCTGCCTCTCGTGTTCTTCGCGCCGGCTCAGTTTCCGTTGGCGCGCGGGCGCGCGCTCGGGCGCTGGCTCTTGCGCGTCGTCGTCGCCTCGGGCGCCGCGGCGAAGGCGTCGTCGATGAGCTGCTGCTGCTCCCTCTTGTGCGCGGCTTCCGAGCCGGTGGCGGGGCTCGCGCTCTCGACGCGCGAGACGCAGCGCAGCGGCAGACGGTTCTCGAGAATCGCCGGCAGTCGCGCGTTCATGAAGTACCAAGCGCCGCTGTTCCACGGCTCTTCCTGACACCACACGAGATCGGTTCCGTCGGCGTACGCCGAGAAGACCTCGCGGATCTCTTCGTTGCGCAGCGGATAGAGCTGTTCGAAGCGCACGATCGCGACGTCGTCACGGCTGTCGGCCTTCCGCTTCGCGAGCAGGTCGTAATAGACCTTGCCCGAGCACGCGATCACGCGCTTGGCCTTCTTCCCGACGACTTCGGTGTCCGCGATGATGCGCTGGAACTCGCCGGTCGCGAGCTCGTCGAGCGGGCTCGCCGCCTCGGGGCTCTTCAGTAGGCCCTTCGGCGACATCACGACCAGAGGCTTGCGCCACTGCCGCTTCACCTGGCGCCGCAGTGCATGGAAGACTTGCGCTGCGGTCGTGAGGTTGACGACCTGGATGTTGTCCTCGGCGGCGAGCGCCAAGAATCGCTCGAGACGCGCGCTCGAGTGCTCGGGACCGGAGCCTTCGAAGCCGTGCGGCAGCAGCATCACCAGGCCGCTGAGCCGATGCCACTTGTCTTCCGAGCTCGTGATGAACTGATCGATGATCACCTGCGCGCCGTTCGCGAAATCGCCGAACTGCGCCTCCCAGATCACGAGCCCTTCGGGGCGATCGAGCGAATAGCCCCACTCGTACCCGAGCACGCCTTGCTCGCTCAGCGCGGAGTCCACGACCTCGATGCCGGCCTGCGGGCGTCCGAGCGCCTTGCCCACCTGCTGGAGCGGCATGTACTTCGCGCCGGTCGCCGAGTCGTTCAGGACCGCGTGTCGGTGACCGAACGTTCCGCGCTGCGAGTCCTGACCCGTCAGGCGAATCGGGTGCCCTTCGACGAGCATCGTGGCGTACGCGAGGTTCTCCGCGATGCCCCACCTCACCGGGTGACCCTCGGACGCTTGCTGGTACTCCTTGGTGCGCTCGAGGATCTGGCGCATCGCGGTGAAGCCCTCGGGCAGCGCCGCGAGCGACTTCGAGATCGCCATCAGCGTATCCTTGTCGACCGCCGTCTTCGCATCCGGCACGCCCGCTTCCGCGCCGCCGAGGAAGCCGGTCCAGACGCCGGTCCCCGTCGCTGGCTCGTAACGGTTCTTCGACTTGCGGACTTCGTCCTGCGCCTTGAGCAGCGTGTCTTTGAGGCTCGTGAGAAGCGCCTCGACCTCGGTCTCGGTCGCGCGACCGTTCTCGATCAGTTTGGTCGCGTAGATCTTCCGCGGCGTCTGCTTGCTGTCGATCTTCTTGTACATCAGCGGGTTCGTGAAGCGCGGCTCGTCGCCCTCGTTGTGTCCGTACTTGCGGTAGCAGTAGAGGTCGATGCAGACGTCCTTCGCGTACTTCTGCCGGTACTCGGCCGAGAGGCGCGCGACGTGCGCGACCGCCTCGGCGTCGTCGCCGTTCACGTGGAAGACCGGGCAGCGGAGCATCCGGATCAGGTCGGTGCAGTAGCGCGTGCTGCGCGCCTGCTCGACGGGCGTCGTGTAGCCGATCTGGTTGTTGATCACGACGTGGACCGTGCCGCCCGTCGAGTAGCCGCTCAGGTAGGCGAGGTTGATCGTCTCGGCGACGACTCCTTGCCCGATGAACGCCGCATCACCGTGGATGAGGAGCGGCATCACGCGCTTGCGCTCCGCGTCGGCGCGTCGATCCTGCTTGGCGCGCACGCGGCCTTCGACGACGGGGTTCACGAACTCGAGGTGGCTCGGGTTGAACGAGAGGGTGAGGTGGACCTTCTTGCCCTCGAACTCGCGATCGGTGGAGTACCCGAGGTGGTACTTCACGTCGCCGCGGCCCTTCATGCGCTCGGCCTGGTACTCCTCGAAGATCGAGAAGAAGTCGCCGGGCGGAAGGCCCAACACGTTCACGAGCACGTTGAGCCGCCCGCGGTGCGCCATGCCGATCACGACCTCTTCGACACCGAGGCCTGCGCCCGTCTCCACGATCAGATCGCAGAGCGGCACCGTCGCGTCGCCGCCTTCGAGGCTGAAGCGTTTCTTCTTGATGTAGGCCTTGTCGATGAAGGTCTCCCAGACCTCCGCCTCGGTCAGCTTGCCGAGGATCGCGTGCTGCTGCTCGCGGGTGAACGGCGGCTGGTTGAGCGTCGACTCCATCTTCGTCTGGAGCCAGTCGCGCTCTTCGGGATCTTCGATCTGCGTGATCTCCGCGCCGATCGACTTGCAGTACGTCTCGTTCAGACGCCGCGCGATCTCCTTGAGCGGCAGCTGCTGCGCCATCGCGTTGAAGACCGTGTCGCCGTCGACGTCGGCGAGGCCGAAGCTCTCGAGCGAGATGTCGAACGGAGGCTTCGGCAGCATCCCGAGCGGATCGAGATCGGCGAACAAGTGACCGCGCACGCGGTACGCGTTCACCATCGCCGACACGCGCGCCTGCAGCTCCGTCGCCGTGCGCGTCTCGGCGCTCGGCACGAACGAGGGTCGCGCATCGACCGTGCGTGCAGGACCGAAGCCCGTCGGCGGCGCAGCGAGCCCACTCACCGTGACGAGGCCGCTGCTCGTGACCGCACCGCCGTTCGATCCGTTCACGCGCGGCGCCATCACCTGGCCGGCCGAGCTCCGTCGTGCGGGAACGAGGTCTTCGTCGAGCGAGTCGAAGTACCGCTGCCAGCTCTCGGGAACCGCCGTCGGGTTCTCGCGGTACTTGAGGTAGAGCTCTTCGACGAGACCCTGATTGACGCCAAAATCCTGGGACATCGTGTGGTTGCCTCTAAGGTGCGGCATCGTACCGCGCGCATCCCACCGGTTCCACCAAACGCTTGCTTTTCCACGCGAGCCGCCGACTAGATTCGTGCCAATGGCGGCCGACGCACCTTCTTCCTTCACGCTGCTCGTCAATCCGCGCGCCGGTGCAGGCCGGGCGGAACGGCGTCTGCCCGCGCTCGAGCGCGCGATGCGGGCGCGAAAGCTCGATTATCGGCTCGCCCTGACCGAACGAACGGGCGATGCGACGAAGATCGTTCGGGAGGCGTTGGCCGGCGGCACGACGGGAATCGCGGTCGTGGGCGGCGACGGAACGCTCAACGAGGCGACCAACGGGTTCTTCCAGCCCGATGGGTCGCGTTTCGAAACGAGCGCGTGGCTCGGCCCGATCCCCTGCGGGACCGGCGGCGACTTCCGCAAGACGCTCGCCCACGCGGATGCCGGCAGCAGCGACGAGGCGATGGAAGCGCTCGTCGAGCGGATGATCACGAGCAAGGTGCGGCCGATCGACTGTGGCTGGCTCGACTTCGTCGGCAACGACGGCTCGAAGATGGGGCGCGCGTTCCTGAACATCGCGAGCTTCGGTCTCGGCGGGCTCGTCGATCGGCTCGTGAACGACTCGCCCAAGTGGATGGGCGGCACGGGCGCGTTCTTGATCGGATCGCTCCGCGCGGCCAGCCGCTACAAGAACCAGAAGATCCGCATCACGGTCGACGACGAGCTGCCGCGCGAGACGACGATCGCGAACCTCGCCGTCGCCAACGGTCGCTTCTTCGGCGGCGGCATGCAGATCGCGCCGCGCGCGGAGATCGACGACGGTCTCTTCGACATCGTCGGCCTCGAGAACGTCGACCTCGGTCGGCAGCTGCGGCTCACACCTCATCTCTACGCGGGCACGCTGCTCGGGAAGAAAGGTGTCTCGTACACGCGTGGTCGCGTCGTGAAGGCCGAGCCCGTGGACGAGCGCGATCACGTGCTGCTCGACGTCGACGGCGAAGCGCCGGGACGACTGCCGGCGCGCTTCGAGGTCCGCGCGGGCGCGCTTCATCTCCGCGGGTGATGCTTCGAGCGCTCGCGATCGGCGTCGCGGCAGGCCTCTGCATCGGTCTGTCGGCTGCGCCCGAAGAGTGGTGGGCGCTCGGATGGCTCGGCCCGGGCCTCTTGCTGCTCGGTCTCGAGACGTGGGACGGCCGCGTCGTGCGTGCGCGCGTGGCGCTCGCGATGGGGATGGCGAGCGGCTTCGCGACGAACGCGTGGACGATGCGCTGGGCGGTCGGCCTCTTCGTCGACTACGCGTACCTGCCGTGGATCGCCGCGCTCGGTCTCGCGACGCTGCTGTGGATCGCGCAGGCGCTGCCGTGGGGCATCGGATGCTGGCTCGCGGCGTCGATCACGCGCGAGCGTCGCGGTTGGCTCGTGCTGCCGCTCGCGATGCTCGTCACGTCGTCGTTGATCCCGATGATCTTTCCGTGGCGGCCGGCGGTCTCGCAGACCGGCGACACCCTCTTCCTCCAGGTCGCCGAGCTCGGTGGGCCGCCGCTCGCGGATGCGCTCTTCTTGCTCGGCTCGTGCGCCGCGTTCCACGCGCTGCGCACACACGACCGACGCATCGCGCTGATCGCGCTCGCCACGATCGCGTTTCCGTTCGTCTACGGCGCGATCCGCATCCCGCAGGTGCGCGCCGCGCGGGAGGCCGCGCCGCTCTTGCGCGTCGGGCTCGTGCAGGACGGCCTCGACGTGATCGCGCGCGCCGACGGCACCCGCACCCTGCGCGATCATCAGGCGATGCGGCGCGCGACGGCGCAGCTCGAGCACGAAGGCGCAGGTCTCGTGATCTGGTCGGAGTCGGCGTACGGCTTCGGCTGGGCGCGCGATCGACGCGAGGATCCGACGGGAGAGGATGCGTTCTTCCGCGACGGCGTCCACGGTCCGCTGCTCGTGGGCGCGATCACGGGCACGTGGACCGAGCGCTGGAACTCGGTGCTCGCGCTCGAGGACGGCCGCGTCACCTGCGTCGCCGACAAGGTCCATCTGATGGCCTTCACCGAAGAGGTCCCGTTCTGGGATCTCCTCCCGCCGCTGCAGCAGATCGTTCCCCGCGGGCTCTCGGTCGGCGACGTGCACACCGACGTGATCGCGATCGCGCACACGCGCATCGGCGTCCTCAACTGCTTCGAAGATCTCGTGCCCGATCACGCGCGCGAAGTGACAGCGCTCGGCGCGGCGCTGCTCACCAACCACACCAACGACGCGTGGTTCGGCGAGACGTACGCGCCCGAGCTGCATCGGTATCTCTCCACGATGCGCGCCGTCGAGACGCGCCGCGATCTCGTGCGAGTGGTGGGCACCGGCCCGAGCGGGCTGACGAACGCGCTCGGCGAGCGTGACGCCGGCACGCCGATCTTCGTCGCGACCACGCGGATCGTCGATGCGCGCACGATGACGACGATCACGCCCTGGGTCGCGCTCGGCGACGTGATCACGCTGCCCGCGATCGCGCTCTTGCTCGCGTGGATCGTACGCGCGCGTCTCGCCGAGACGAGTGCTCGATCGTGTTAGCGTGCTCTCGTGGCGAGCGCGAACCGCAATGCGACGACGTGGATGCGCGCCGCGATGCTGCTCGTCATCGCGCTCGTCGCGCTCGCCAACGCGCTCGCGTGGGCCGACGCCGATCTCTCGGTGCCCTTCGTCTGCATCATCGCGGTCATGGGCATCGGCACGCGCGGTGGTGTGCTCGACACGATCCCGTTCGTGATCTTCGAGCTCGTCGTGGTGATCGTGCTCGGCGTCGCGACATTCGAAGGCTCGCGCGACTTCGTGTGGGCCGCGTCGGTCGCCATCAGCATCGTCGCCGTCGGCAAGCTCGCGGTCCTGCGCATCGGTCCGAACGACGAGCCGCCGAAGTGACGCGGCCTCACCGGAACGGAAACGGGATCTCGACCGCGAGGTGATCGGCGTCATCGACGGCCCGAGCGAGCTGTCCGTCGGCGTTCGGTCCCCAGCACCAGAGGCTGCCGTCGCTGCGCGTCGCGCAGGCGTTCTGTGCGCCCACGAACACGTCTGCCGCATCGTCGAGCGCCGCGTGATCCGTCTGGCGCAACACGGGCATACCCATGGGCAGCAGCGCGTTGTCGCCCGTCGTGCCGGCGTGCGCGTGGAGGTTGCTGCCCCAGCAGAGCACGTGATGCGTGCTCGCTTCGATCCCGCACGACGTGATCGCCGATCCCTCGGACGCGATCGTGACGAACGAAGGCGCGTTGCTCGGAGTCGCGGCGATCGCGCGACAGACGGCGCTCGCCGCGACGTGGTCGTCACACGGCTCGCCGACCCAGTCGAGCGTCTCGCCCAGCTCGCCGAAGTCGTTGCCTCCCCACGTGAAGAGCGAGAGCGGGCCCGAGGCGCCTGCGCGCGCGAGCGCGGCGCCGTGCTCCATGCCGACCGTGAGAACGAGGACGTCGTGCAACGCGCTACCGGCGCTCGTCACCGTCGTCGCTCCGACGTTCGGCTCCGTGACTCCCGGCGTCGCGTCGATGGGCTCGTGACCGGCTTGTCCGAAATCGTTCTCGCCCCAGCACTGTACGGCGCCCGATCGCAGGCGCGCGCATGCGCCGTTGGCCGCGAGGCCGATCGCATCGACCGGGCCGAGCGCCCCCTGCAGCGGCGCGATCGGAGACTGGAACGGTGTCGACGCGGCCATCGTCGGATCGATCGCTGCGTCGTTCACGCCGAAGCAGCGCACGCTCCCATCGGATCGATCCAGCATGCACGCGTGATGGAGAGCGGCAGAGAGCTCGATCGAGCTCGCGACGTAGGGCGTGGCCAGCTCGGAAGCGCTCGCGGACTCGCTCACCGGAATCGCGCCGGTGGCGTCGTAGCCCCAGCAGAGCACGTGGCCGGCGTGCCGTGGCGCGTCGGGCGCGACGTGCGCGCACGCGAACGCCTCCGCGCACGCGAGCGAGTCGACATTCGCGATCGGCGAGCCCATCACGTCGATGACCGACATCGGTGTCGTCACGACGCGATCCACGTCCTCCCCGATGCCGAGCCGTCCACCGTGCTCGCGGCCCCAGCACCACACGCCTCCCGTGCAGTCTCGCGCGCAAGCGGCGCCCGATGCTTGAAAGCACATGTCGACGACCGCGCACGAAGGACCGGCATCGACGTCGGCATCGGGCACGCCGGCGTCCGCGTCGCGGCCAGGGCCGACGCAGAACATCGCGCCACCGCTCGAAGCTGCACGGCAGTCGGCGTCCGACGGGCAATCGCTGCGCTCGGTGCAGCTCTGCTCGCATCGATCGGCCACGCACACGAGACCGCTCGCGCAGACTCGGCCGACGCCCGACTCGCAGCCGAGATCGACGTCCAGGCTGCACGCGCCGACGCCGTCGTTCCCGATGAAGCACGTCGCACCGTCGCTGCAGTCGCGGTCGAGACGACAACCGGCGCGACAGCGACCGAACTCGCACGTGCCGCTCGCACAATCGCTCGCTCGCGTGCATGCGGCGCCTACCGCGGCTCCCGACTGACAGGCCGTCAGCAGCAGGACGCAGGCGGCGACGCGCGGGAGCACGTCTTCAGTCCTTCGTGCTCTGGCCCTGGAACCCGTCTTCGCGATCGCGGAACAGCACGTTGAACGTCGTCAGCGATCCGTAGCAGGCCGTGATGTACTGCTGGATCTGCACCTTCTCGTCGTCGGCGAGGCCCTTGGCGCCGTTCACCTTCTGCTCGAGCACGCGCAGCTTGTCGCGGAGCATCACGATCTTGTGGAAGAAGGCCTCGATCGGCACCTCTTTCGCCTGCGTGCCTTCTTTCCCCGGCTTGAGCACGAGCTGTCCGCCGCGCCAGCGCTCGCCGAGCGAGACCTCGCCCACACCCAGCTCCTCGCGGAGCACGTCACGCAGCACCCTTCGGAATTCGTCGAGGTCCATGTCGAGATCGATCTCCTTCGGCAGCGGCGCACGGGCCGGCTCGTCGTCGTCGGGGCCCGTGTCGCGCATGCGGCGTGGCATGCCGGCGACCTTCTTGTGCTCGAGCGCCTTCGCGAACGAAGCGCCCTTCGGCTTGTGATGCGCGCAGGTCGCCGTGTCCTTGAGCGGCGGGGGCCAGCACTTGAGCATGCACTCGCCCTCTTCGGTCATGTCTTCCTTTTCGCGGAGGACGATGAAGAAGGAACAAGTGCCGCAGCGGCCAGTGAGGTCGCGCTCCATGGTCGCGCGCACTCTACATCAGCGGTAGCCAGACGACGAGAAGCGTTCCCGGCTGCCCGTCCTCGATGCGCGCGCTGCCGCCGTGCGCGCGCGCGAGCTCGCGCACGAGGGCGAGGCCGAGGCCCGTGCCCGGCTGATGCGCGGTCTCGACGCGCTCCACGCGATAGAAGCGCTCGAACACGCGCTCGCGCTCCTTCGGCTCGATGCCGGGCCCGTGATCGCGCACGCGGATCTCCACGCCCGGTCGGCCGTTCATCGCGACGCGCACGAGCGTGATCTCGACGCGGCGCTCGCTCGCCGTGCTCGCGTACTTGAGCGCGTTGTCGATCGCGTTGGTCACGATCTGCTCGATCGCATCGGGATCGAACGAGGCCTCGATCTCCGGCAGATCGGAGGACTCCAGCGTGAAGCCTTTGCTCGCCGCGGTACTGGCTCGCTCACCGACGATGCGCGCGACGTGCTTGCCGAGATCGGCGCGCGTCGCGCGCAGCGGACGACGTCCCTCTTCGAGACGCGAGATCTCGAGCACGTTCTCGACCAGGCGCGCGAGGCGCACGCTCTCGCTCACCAGCTCGGCGTGCACCTTGCTGCGACGCTCCTCGGGCACGAGCCCCTCGTCGAGCATCTCGGCGTGCATGCGCAGCGTCGTCAGCGGCGTGCGCAGCTCGTGGCTCACCGCCGTGACGAACGCGCTCTTCTGACGCGCGAGCTCGGCCGCGCGTCGGCTCGTCCGCAGGATCAGCCACGCGGCGAGCCCAGCGAGAGACAAGAGCAGCACGAGGATCGCCAGCTCGATCCGCAGCGTCGCATCGAGCGATCGCTCCACCGCGCGGAGCGGCGCCACGGGCGCGCAGAGTGTGACGTCGGGCAAGAGCTCGCTCGCCGCCCTGCGCGCGGCGCACGCATCGCTCGATGTGGACGGCGTGACGACGATGGGCGCGTCGGTCGGCACTGCGCGCGCGATCGTCTCGGGCACCCAGCTCTCGACGATGCGCGCGCGATCGAGCACGACGCCGTCGAGCACGCGCGAGCCTCCGTTCGACACGATGCGCGTGAGAACGAGCGCGCCGTCCAGCACGTGCAGCGTCATCGGCGTGTAGTCGACCTCGATCTCCCCCTGCACGAGCGGCGGCAGCGCGGGTGCGGGCTCGGGCGTCACGATCTGCTGCGTGTCCTGGCGCTCGGCCTGCTGCGGCAGGTTCGGGACGTCGCGTCGCGCCACGCGCGGAACGGCACGACCGCGCTGCTGCACGCGGTTGTAGGCCTCCACGTCGCCGGACTGGGCCTGCGTGATGTCGGTCGCGAGGAAGTTGCCGACCTGCGCGAGCGGATTGGTCGGGCCCGTCGGTGCCATCGCGATCAGCGCGCCCGCGCTCGCCGCGCCCAGCTCACCCTGCAGCGCGCGGCGCGCGTCGTCGTCGAGCGCATCGATCACGCGTCGGGCGCGATCCGTCGTCGCACCCGGGTCGGTCGAGTACGGCGTGCGGATCGTTCCGTCGGGGTCGAGCTCGAAGTAGCCCACGATGCGTGGATCGCGCGCCTCGCTCGCGAGCGGCGAGAGCGCGACCGGATCGTTCAGCGAGAGGACGTCGGGCGGAGAGTAGTAGTGGCTGTAGACGTAGAAGGGCCGCTCGTCCTCGCGCGTCACGAGCTCGCGTAGGCCGGCGTCGATCGCGCTGCACGCGCGTGCGAGTGCCGAGTCGATCGCCGAGTGCTCTTCGGCCAGGCGCGCGTCGCGCTCGCGCAGCGAGCTGACGAGCCATCCGGCGCCGAGCAAGAGCACCGGCACCGCGAGGCCGAGCACCGCACGCCACGCTTTCATCGCTCGAGCCGATAGCCGCGGCCGCGCACGGTGGCGATCCACTCGCTCGCCGCCGGGATCGCGCGCAGCTTGCTGCGTAGCTGCTGCACGTGGACGTCGATCGTGCGCGTGCGGATCGTGCCGTCGCGATAGCCCCACACGTCGACGAGCAGCTCTTCGCGGCTCGCGGCGGCCGGCGCGCGCTCGGCGAGGTACGCGAGGAACATCGTCTCGCGCATCGTCAGGCGCAGCGTGATCGATCCCGACGAGAGCTCGTGGCGATCGAGGTCGAGCGTCGCCGCACCGATCGTGATGCGCTTGGCTGCGCCCGCCGCGCGCGGACGGCGCAACAGACCTCGGCTGCGTGCGACCAGCTCGCGGATCGCGAACGGCTTGGTCACGTAGTCGTCCGCGCCCAGCTCGAGGCCGAGCACGACGTCTTCTTCCGTGCCCTTCGCGGTCAGCACGAGCACCGGCGTGTCGTCGCCGCGCTCGCGCAGACGCTTCAGCACCTCGAGACCGGTCATCGTCGGCAGCATCAGATCGAGCACGATCAGATCGAATCGCTCGCGCGCGAGGCGCGCATCGGCGAGGCCCCCGTCGGCGGCGCGCGCGACGACGAAGCCGCTCACCGCGAACAAGCTCTCCAGCCCGTCGAGGATCGCCGGCTCGTCCTCGACGAGGAGCACGTGCGGCAGCGGCTCGAGCGAAGGGTTCATCGACTCTCGGAAGGGTGTCACGGCCACGACCATCTCGTCGTGCGCCTCGATGGCCGCGCGCGCTCGTAAGAGTTCGGTAAAGGCCTCTTTGACCGAGCTCTTACGAGCGTCGTCCGCGCGCGCCTTCACGATCGAGCGCATGGAGGCTCCGATGAACGTGGCTCGATCGACACCCGTTTTCCTGATGGCGCTGCTCGCGGCCTGCGGCGGCACTCACGACACCACCGTGCCGCACGAGGCGGCCTCGAGCGACGGCTCGGCGCCTGCACCCTCGCTCGAGGTCTGGGCGGCCGAGGCGGTCGACACCGATCCCGAGGTGGCGAATCGTGCGATCGATGCGCTCCGGGCTGCAGGACCGGCCGGCCTCGCCGCGATGCTCGCGGCGCACGACGCCGACGTCACCCGGTTGCGCGGGGCACCGATCAGCGCGACGCGCGAGCAGCTGGAGGCGCTGCGCCAGGACGAATCGCTCCAGCGGCTGCGCACGGCGATCGATCGCATCGCCGCGCAGCGCGACGCGTTCGCGAGCGGCCTCTACTGGTACACCGACCTCGCCGAGGCGCAGGCCGAAGCATCGCGCAGCGGTCGGCCGATCCTCTCGCTGCGCTTGCTCGGACGTCTCGACGAAGAAGCGTCGTGCGCGAACAGCCGTCTGTTCCGATGGATGCTCTATCCGAGCCCGGCCGTGCAGGAAGCGCTCGCGGGCTACGTGCTCCACTGGTCGAGCGAGCGGCCCGCACCGCACGTCACGATCGACATGGGCGATGGCCGCACCATCGAGCGCACGATCACCGGCAACAGCGTGCACTACGTGCTCGATGCGTCGGGCAACGTGATCGACGCGATCACCGGTCTGCACACGCCCGACGACTTCGTCGTACGTCTCGCCGAAGCGCACGCCGTCGCGGAGCACTGTGGGATGCGCTTCGCGGATCGCGCATGCCTGCGCACGGAGCACGAGCGGCTCCTGCAGGCGACGCGCACGGCGTGGGATCTCGTCACCGCACTGGGACAGCCGTCGTGGGACACGCTGGTCTCGCTCGACGTGCCCGTGCCGGCGGCGCCCTCGGTCGCGCTCGCGGAGCCGCTCACGATCGGCAAGATGGCGATGGAGATGCCCATCGTGCGTCTGCTCGGCGATGCGCCGGCCGTGGCGCCCGCTCCGTCGATCGCATGGGACGTCGTCGCCAGCATCGGTGCGACCCGCGGCCGGTGGAGCCCGATGCCGTCGTCGTCGCTCGCGCTGGCGCGGCTCAAGACGGGGAACGTCGACGATGCTGCGATGCTCGAAGCGAGCTGGGAGCGTGCGCGTCGCGACACGGTCCAGAACCGCTTCACGCTCGAGCGGCGCCTCCACGCATGGCTCGCGTCGGACGTGCCGAACGACTTCGCGTCGCTCAACGCGCGCGTCTACACCGAGCTCTTCCTCACGCCCGCGAGCGACCCGTGGCTCGGTCTGCGCAGCGACACGCTCTGGGACGTGATGGAGGTGAGCGGCTCGACGGACGGTCGCAACTGACCCTTCACGGCTCGATCAGGATGCCGCCTTCGATACCGAACGCGCCGCCGTCGTGCGGCGCGTTCACCTGGACGATCTGTGTCCACGCGATCGCGAGCACGAGCGACACGCGCGTCCCGTCGCAGCCGTCGTTCCAACACAGCGGCACGCGCACGCCCGTCGATGGCTGGAACCAGAACGTCGCGTCCGGCGTGAGCAACGTGGTCGTCGTGCCCGAGCTGTTGTGGTCGAGGAGCGTCTCGGTCTGTGCGTTGATCGGCAGCGAGAGCTGCATCCGCGCGGCGAAGAAAGGAACCGCGTACGGATTCTCGTACGCGAGGATCACGCCGAGATCGCCGCCGCCGAACGCGCCCCACGGGCCACTGCCCGCGCCGAGACCGCCCGTGACGGCGAGGCAGTCGAGCAAGCGGTGCTTGATGCCGATGCGGCCCGCGCCGACGAACGGCGAGAGGCTGCGGGTGCCGTGCGCGATCGTGTCGTCGTAGGCGAAGCTGCCTTCGACCTGCAGCTCCACGTCCGGCGCGACGCCGACGCCGACGCCGCCCGATCCGACGTCGACGTTCGTGCCCCAGGCATCGCCGTGATAGCCGCCGCCCGCGCGCATCACGACGTGTCCTTCGCGCGCCGTCGCGGCGGTCTCGAGCGGCACCGAGCGGATCGCGGGCGAGAGCGCGATCGGCGAGCACGCCGTGACGAGGAGCAGGAGCAACGGTGCCAGACGTGTGATCGACATGGTGCAGGGGCCCATCGCAACGGGCGCGCCATGTGGGTTCTACGCACGAATCGGCGCGAAACGACGGTTGCGTTGCGAAGGGACCACAGGTTCGAGCCACGAGTGTGCGTCTCGCTCACGAATCGCTTGCGCGATGCCGCGCCAGCGAGGACGGTACCGGCCTCTCGATCCTGCGAATCGCGCTACGCGATTCGCGTCGGGGGCTGCTCGCCCCCGTGCCCCCAGTACGACGTTAGTTCGCGTCCCGCGGCGGGACGCTCTCACAGGTGGTGTCGTTGGCGAAGGCGATTAGGCGCGTAGCGG
>CAYSCF010000184.1:0-13453 GCA_964429305.1 uncultured Sandaracinaceae bacterium
GGGTGCGGGCGAAGACTCGATCGTGGCGCTCATGCTCTAAGCGAACCCGCGCAAGGCGGCGATAAGGCGCGAGCTCGTCGCGAAGATCGACGCCGCGCTCGCGGAGCTGCCCGACTACCACCGCGAGGTGATCTTGCTGCGAGAGATCGACGGCATGTCCTACGAAGAGATGGCCGAGGTCCTCGAAGTGCCGAAGGGCACCATCATGAGCCGCCTCTTCCACGCCCGGAAGAAGATGCAGGCCGCGCTCGCCGAGTACGTCGACGGCGACATGGACATCGAGGAATGACATGACCGAGAACATCCACACGCGATTGCATCGCTTCCACGACGACGACCTCTCGCCCGAAGAGAAGGCGGAGCTCGAGAAAGAGCTCGCAGCGAATCCGGAGCTCGGCAAGAAGCTGGAAGGTCTGCGCGAGGTCGGCGCCGTCGTGCGCGCCGCGCGGACCGACGACGTGCCGATCGACAGCGACATCTTGTGGTCGGCGATCGAAGGAAAGATCGCCTCGCCCGTCGAGGCCAAGCCCGCGCTGCGCGCCATCGAAGGCGGCGCGCCCAAGACGGCGCCGGTCGCCGAAGATCCTCGCACGCGTCGTCGCCGCATCATCGGCATCGCCGTCGGCGCGTTCGCGATCGCGGCCGCCGCGCTGCTGATGATCTACGGCCCGCCGTCGACCGAGCCCGACACGATCGCCGAGCCGACCTTGCCGGAAGTCACGGCGCCCGAAGAGACCGCGCCTGAAGAGACGGTCGCGGCGACCGACTACACCGAAGTGCTCGCCGTCGACTTCGGAACGAATGTCGGGACCATCTTCGCCGTCGAAGGCGAGAGCGGACAGCGCTACGCGGTGGTGTGGCTCGACGACGTGCTCAAGCGCGACGAGGGCGACGTCCCGGCCGAAGAACGGACTCCGAACTGAGACGAGAACCGATGCAGGCAGAGCGCAGCACGAGGTCGACGAGCGGGATGGCGGTGGCCGTCGCGCTCGCGATCGTGTCGTTCGCGCTGCCCGCGCACGCGCAACCGCCGACCACGCAGCCCCCGACCACGACGAGCGCGGCTCCGACCACCGGGCCGACGGTCTCCGCGCAGGTCACCGTCATCCTCGCGCGTGAGGTGGCGGGCGCGATCGATCCGCGGCTGCAGGGGCTCACGGCGTTGCGCGAGGCGCCGTTCAGCGCATTCCACTCGATGGACATCTGGAGCGAGCATCCGCTCACGCTCACGCAGGGCGTTCCGGTCACCGTGGATCTGCCGAACGGTCGCGTGATCCAGCTCGTGCTCGAAGAGGTCACCGGCGATGGCCGCAACCACGTGCGCGTGTCGATCAACCGCCGCGAGCAGTCCGACTATCTGCCCGTGCTCGAGGTCGCCGCGCCACCGGGCGATCCTTTCTTCGTCGCGGGCCAGAACTTCATGGGCGGCATGCTCGTCATCGGCGTGACCCTCGGCCACCGCGACGCGCTGCGCACGACGGTCGTCGCGCCGCGACCCCGCGGACAGCCGGCCCCGCCTCGCACGATCATCCGCCACTGACCGCTCCCGCGGATGGCTGTGCTATCTCCGGGCCCGTGAAGCGCACGCTGCCCGAGGTGGAGGAGGCCGGTCCGTTGCCGCCGCTGCCCTACCCGGCCGCGTCGATCGTCGAGACGCTCGCGCCGCTCGTGACCGAAGCGCGCCTCGCGCGAATCGATGCGGTGATTGCACAGCGGACGCGCTCGCTCGTGCCCGTGCTCGAAGGTCTCTCCGATCCGCACAACGGCGCGGCGATCCTGCGCTCTGCCGATGCGTTCGGCTGCCACGAGGTCCATCTCGTCGACGGCCGCTTTCCGTTCGCGGTCTCGCATCGCGTGTCGAAGGGCACGCACCGATGGCTCGAGCTCGTGCGTCATGCCGAGCCCGAGGCGTGTGCCGCGGCGCTGCACGTGCGTGGCTACAAGATCTTCGTCGCGTCCATGGAGGGCGATCTCGTCCCCGAAGATCTCGCGAAGGAGCCGAAGGCTGCGATCGTGCTCGGTAACGAGCATGCGGGCCCGAGCGACGCGATGCGCGCGGCTGCCGACGGCACGTACCGCATTCCCATGGTCGGCTTCGTCGAGAGCCTGAACGTGAGCGTCGCGAGCGCGATCACGCTCTACGTCGCATCGCGTGGACGCCACGGCGATCTCGACGCAGCGGCGCGACAGGAGATCCGCGCGCGCTTCTTGTTGTCGCAGGTCCGAGACGCCGAGCGGATCGTCCGCGATCGCGTCACGCGCTGATGCCACGCGGCAACATGCCGCAAGCGAGCGTTCTCACCGTCGAAGTCGTGCGCGCGCGGATTCGTGCGCAACCATCACACGCATGACCTCGCTTCGACTCTTCGCGCTCGCTCTGATGATGCTCGGTTGCTCGAGCACACCGTCCTCCGGCAACGACGCTGCGACCGATGCGCCGAGCGCGCGCCCGCGCACGGAGCGCTACATCCGCGGCGACTTCGACACGCGTCTCGTCGTCGAGGTCGACTACGTGACCGGTGCGCTTCCTCGCGCCGCCGCCGAGACCGAGCTCACGTCGCGGCTCGGCACGCTGCTCGACAAGCCTGCGGGCGTGCAGATCGTCCACGGCGACGTGATCCCGACTCGCGGCGCCGATCACGCGTGGACGTTCGCCGAGCTGCAAGCGCTCGGCACGCAGACGTTCACCGACGACACGACGGCGGGCACCGTCGTCATGCACGTGATGTGGATCGATGGCCACGACGCGAACGACACGTCCAGCGCGCGCGTGCTCGGCGTCTCGTGGGACAACCTGCACACCGCGCTCTATCACGACTCGGTCGAGGCCCAGTGCTCGGGCATGACGCTGCTCGGCGACCGCGCGTGCAGCGAGATGCAGTACGGCGTGTGGCTCCACGAGATCGGCCACACGATCGGCCTCGTCGACAACGGCACGCCGATGAGCACCCCACACGAGGACGCGACGCATCCCGCGCACGACTCGAGCTCGAGCTGCATCATGTACTGGGCGTACGACGGCAGCGCCGGCGGCGACATGATCACGAGCGCGCTGCTCGGCGGCGGGAGCGCCCCGGACTTCGACGCGAACTGCCTGGCGGACATCGCCGCGATCCGCAACCGCTGATCGCGACAGCGCTCAGGCCGGGACGGCGTCGATCACTTCTTGGCGCGTCACGTCGAGCCGCAGCGTGCGGCTCTGGAGCAGCGCCATGATCTCTTCCTTGCTCCGCGGTGTCTCGCGCATGTCGACGAACTTGTCGGCGAGCCCCGCGTAGTCTTTGCGCATCAGCAGGAACCAGACGCCGATGAAGTCGATATCCTTGAACACGATCGCGTCGGCGGCTGCGTACTTCTCCGCGTTGTCGCGCAGCTCGGCCGGGTGATCCGTCCAGTGGCGCGTCGCCGAGAGGTGATGCGAGATGTGATAGCCGTCGTTGAAGCAGCGCTGGTTGTAGCGGTGGTTGATGCAGGTGATCGCGGACTTGTAGCTCGAGCCCGGATCGTTCTGATCGACGAACGCGTGCTGTCCCCAGTTGCCCGCCATCATCACGAAGCGCGAGATGAGGAACGGGATCAGGAACACCGTGATCGTCGGGCCCGGCGCGAGCATCACGCCGACCGCGAGCAGCGCGTAGAACGAGAGCTCACCGACGAGGAGCGCGACGACGAGACGCGTGCGCTTCTTGCGCGCCTGGTACGCCGCGAGCTTGAAGATCTGGACGAAGAAGAACTCGCTCCAGTACATCGCGAAGTGGCCCACGTCGTCGCGCTGGTACTTCATCGTGGAGGAGAGGTCCTTCACGAGGTTGCCCTCCGCGTGATGCATCGTGATGTGGTGGATGAAGTACGTCCCCGGCGTCTGGCCCGTGAACGGGCCGAGCACGTACGGGATGTACGACTTCATGAAGTTGTACTCGCGCTTCCACAGCGGCCGATGGCTGGTGTTGTGGAGCATCAGGATGTATCGGTCGGCGAAGAGGCCGTAGAAGATCGCGAGATAGATCGGCGCCATCCACCAGCGGAACACGCCTGGCACGAACATCGCGATCGCGAAGGGCAGCTGGATGAATGTCATTCCCAGGATGAGCCACACGAACGGCAGGTCTCGCTCGTCGCGAATGAAGCGCAGGAAGAAGCGCTCCACCGCACCGTGCGAAGCAGGCTTGGTGTACTCGGGATCGGTCAGCTCGATCGGCACGCGCGCCATGGGGATAGCCTCGTCTGGAGACGGCGGAACTATGCGAGGCGTGCGTGCACGTCGCAACGAAGCGGCGCGCGGAAGCTCAAGGAGTGCGCAATGCGCTACGCATCGCGAGATCAGACCTGCTTGAGCGCCTCGCGCACGTGCAGCAGCGACTTCTTCGCATCACCCAGCAACATCATCGTGTTCGCTCGGTAGAAGAGCTCGTTGTCGACGCCTGCGAAGCCCGTGGCCATGCTGCGCTTCAGGAAGATCACGTTCTTGGCGCGATCGACGTCGAGCATCGGCATGCCGTAGAGCGGGCTCTTCTGATCGGTGCGCGCCGCCGGGTTCACCACGTCGTTCGCGCCGACGACCATCACGACGTCGACCTCGGGGAAGACCGGGTTGATCTCGTCCATCTCGAGCAGCTCGTCGTACGGCACGTTCGCCTCGGCGAGCAGCACGTTCATGTGGCCCGGCATGCGGCCTGCCACCGGATGAATGGCGTACTTCACGTCGACGCCGCGCTTCTTGAGCTCCTCCGCCACTTCGCGGACCGCGTGCTGCGCCTGCGCGACCGCGAGACCGTAGCCCGGCGCGAACACGACCTTGCTCGCGTTGGTGAGCAAGAACGCGGCTTCGTCCGCCGCGCCCGATCGATAGGGCCGGTCTTCCTTCTTGCCGCCGGCGCTCGTGGCCGTCGCGCCGAAGCCGCCGAAGAGCACGTTCGTGAACGAGCGGTTCATCGCCTGGCACATCAGGACGGCGAGCACGAGACCGCTCGTTCCGTCGAGCGCGCCAGCCACGATCAGCAGCTTGTTGTTCAGCACGAAGCCGAGACCGACCGCCGAGAGACCCGCGTACGAGTTCAGGATCGCGATGACCGTCGGCATGTCCGCGCCGCCGATCGCGAGCACGAGCAGCACGCCGAAGATCAGCGCCGCGCCGATCAGGATCGGGAACAGATACGGCTGTGTCGGGTCGACCGCGAGCGCGATGGCGATCGCGAACGCGCCGCCGATCAAGAGCGCGCTGAGCGCATGCCGCCCCGGGAAGATCACGGGCGAGCTCGGCACCCACTTCACTTCTTGGAGCTTGAGCAGCGCCACGATGCTGCCCGTCGCCGTGAGGTATCCGAGGATCACCTCGGCGCAGAGCACGAGGATCGCGAAGCGGTCCTGGATCGTCACGCCGTGCGCCGCGATCTCCGGCACGCGATCGTAGAACTCGCCCGTGCCGACGAGCGCGGCGGCCAGCGCGCCGAACGCGTGCGAGAAGGCCGTTCGCTGCGGCACCGCCGTCATCGGCATGCGGAGCGCCATCGGCACGCCGAGCGCGACACCGATCACCACCGCACCGACGACGAGCTCGATGTGGCGCAGATGGATCGCGACGAGCGTCGCGACGACACCCAGCACCATGCCGCCGACGCCGGCCCAGTTGCCGATGCGCGACGTGCGGACCTCGCTCATGCCCTTGAGCGAGAGCGCGAACAAGATGGCCGCGACGCCGTACACGCCGAGCCGGATGTCGTGGATCATCATGACGACACCTGCTTGGTGTCCTTCTTGAACATCCGCAGGATGCGATCGGTGATCATGAACCCGCCGATCGCGTTCGTGGTCGAGCAGGCGATCGCGATCACGGCGAGCCACGTGACGAGCACGTTTTCTTGATCGTCGAGCACGATGAACGCGGCGATCACCGCGATCGACGAGAGCGCGTTGGTCAGCGACATCAGCGGCGTGTGCAAGAGGCGCGACACGTGGCGGATCAGCTCGAGCCCGAGGAACGACGAGAGCGCGAACACGAGCAGGTCCATCAGGATGTCGTGCGTCGTCATCGTCGCGTGCGGATCAGGCGGCATCGGCCTTCTCCTTTCCGGCGGACGGGGTGAGGCGCTTCTCGGTCGCCGCGTGATGGATCGCGCCCGCGTGCGTGAGCAGCGTGCCGCCCACGACCTCGTCGCTCGTGTCGATCGCGATCGCGCCCGCCTTGCTGACGAGCAGCGCGAGCGCGAGACAGTTGCGTGCGTAGAGCAGGCTCGCGTCCATCGGCACCGAGCCGGCGACGTTCGTCTGACCCATGATGACGACGCCGTTCTTCACGACGTCTTCGCCCGGCACCGTGAGCTCGCAGTTTCCGCCCTCGGGCGCCGCGAGATCGACGATGACCGAGCCCGGCTTCATGCGCGCGACGACGGACGCAGGGATCAGCTTCGGCGCAGGCCGGCCCGGGACGAGCGCGGTGCAGATGACCGCGTTGGCTGCGGCGATGCGCTCGCCGACGAGGAGGGCCTGCTTCTCGAGCTCGGCCTTCGTCATCTCTTTCGCGTAGCCGCCCTTGCCGTCGCCCTCGATCGGCACTTCGATGAACTTCGCGCCGAGCGACTCGGCGTCTTGCTTGGCAGCGCGTCGGATGTCGCTCACCTCGACCATCGCGCCCAGGCGCTTGGCCGTCGCGATCGCTTGCAGGCCCGCGACGCCCGCGCCGAGGATCACGGCACGCGCGGGACGGATCGTTCCGGCGGCCGTCATCAGCATCGGGAAGTACTTCCCGAGCCGACCGGCCGCGAGGATGACGGCCTTGTAGCCGGCGATGCTCGCCTGCGAGCTGAGCGCATCCATCGGCTGCGCGCGCGTCGTGCGCGGCAAGAGCTCGAGCGCGAAGCTCGAGACCTTGCGCTCGATCATCGCGCGGATCGCGTCGTCCGATCGATGGGGCGCGAGCAGGCCGATCACGGTCGCGCCCTCTTTCAGCGTATTGGCGTCGGCCGCTTCGATCGGGCCGAGCGTCACGATCAGATCGGCGACGGGCCACGCTTCGTCCTTGCCGAGCAGCGTCGCGCCCGCGTCCACGTACTCGGCATCGAGGAAGAACGACGCTTCGCCCGCGCCGGGCTCGACGTGAACGACCCAGCCTTCTTTGACGAAGCGCTTCACCGTCTCGGGTGTCGCGGCGACCCGCGCTTCACCGGCTCGCCGCTCGCGCGGCACGAAGAGAGTCCCCATGGCGGCGCCGGCTATAGCAAGGGCAGGTGGGAGAGCTACTCACATCTGCCGCGAGTGCGCAGCGCGCTACGCACCTCACGCGATGCGGCACGCGAAGTCGAAGTCGAGCCTCGGCATGCGCGGCATCGTCTTCTGCGGATCTCCATGTCCGAGGTTCACGATCGGAAGGATCGTGCGCCACGCACCGTCGGGAAAGAACGCGGCGTCGACCTTCGCCGGATCGAAGCCGCCGATCGGACCGCAGTCGAGACCGCACGCACGTGCCGCGAGGATGAAGTAGCCGGCTTGCAGGACGGCGTTCGTCGAGCCGAGGTAGTCGCGGCGCGCGTCCGGCAACGCGAGGAGCTGCTCGCGCACGCCCTCACGGAACGGCACCAGCTTCGGCATCTGGTCGTACCAGCGAGCGTCGTACGCGAGGATCGCGGTGGCCGGTGCCGTCATCACCTTCTCGACGTTCATCGGCGCGAGCGCCGGACGCAGCCGCTCCTTCGCCTCCGCCGACTTCGCGAACACCACACGCAGTGGCTGCGCATTGCTTCCCGTCGGCGCCCAGCGCGCGAGGTCGTACACACGCCGCAAGAGGTCGTCGTGCACCGGATCGGGAAGCCACGCGAAGTGCGTACGAGCGGCGGTGAACAGGAGCGCGAGCTCTTCTTCGCGAGCGACGACGTTTGACATGCTCGGGTTCTGGTCACCAAGCTCTGGACGGTCCATGCCGCATCGTCCGAAAAAGCTATCCCAGACGCCGATGACGTTGGACCTCGACGACCCGCGCGGGGACGTTCTCGCGGATCTGCTCGGCGCGAGCCTGCTGCACAACGCGATGTACCGACGCTTCGACGGCGGCGCGCCGTGGGGATTCCGGATGACCGAGCGCGAGCGCGTCACGTTCTACGTGGTCGCGCGCGGCACCGCGCGCTTCGAGATCGAAGGCGAGCCTCTCCACGAGCTCTGCGTCGGCGATGCGATCTTCATTCCCCACGGGACGGCGCACGTCGTGCGCGATGCAGCATCCACGGTGCCCGAGCTCGCCTGCACGGGCGCGCATCGCATCGTCGGTCGCAATCACGTGCGGCGCTTCGGAGGTCGCGGCGCGAGCACGTCGCTCATCGGTGGCTTCTTCGCCTACAGCGGACAGCGCCCCGTGCTCTTCGCGTCGCTGCCGCGTGTGATCGTGTCGTGTGCCGACGACCCGTCGCGCTCGGCGACGATGAGCGCCACGCTGCAGCTGCTCGTGAGCGAGGGCATGGGCACGCGACCGGCGAGCGTCTTCGTGATGCAGCGCCTCGCCGAGATCCTCCTCGTGCATGCGCTGCGCGAGGTCGCGACGCGATCGGCGGGCGATCCGAGGAAGCTCGCGGCCATCGCCGACCCCGCGATCCACGACGCGCTCGAGCTCATCCACCGCGGCTTGGCACGACCGTGGACGGTGGCGACGCTCGCGAAGGGCGTCGGCATGTCGCGCTCGGCGTTCGCGGAGCGCTTCACGAGCCTCGTCGGAGAGCCGCCGCTCCAGTACCTCGCGCGCTGGCGCATGGCGCGGGCGGGCGAGCTCTTGCGCGCCAGCAACGCGCGCGTGAACGAGATCGCGACGAGCGTCGGCTACGCGAGCGTGCCTTCGTTCCACAAGGCGTTCCGCAAGTGGCAGGGCGCGACGCCGCGCGCATTCCGCAGCGGCTCGATCGCACCGCCGATCACGGCGTGATCGAGGGGCGTCGATGCATCCGCACGAGGACCGGCGATGACGCGGCCTGCGCGCGCGACGAGAGTGATCGCTCGCGAGGCGAGCGGTAGCGAGCCGAAGTCGGAGAGGGAGTGAGAGCGATCCGGCTCTGCCGGTCGCCCGAGAGGGCGCGCCCAGCGCCCTCTGAAATCAGAGATCGATCTGCGCGCCGATCTCGACGATGCGCTCGGGCGGCACGCGGAAGTACATCGGCGCGCGATGCGCGTTGCGCGAGAGGAACGAGAAGAGCTCCTCGCTGATGCGATGCATGCGACCCCCCGCGCCCGCGACGAACGTCTCTCGCCCGAGATAATAGGTCACGTCGTCGAGCGTGATGGGCAGCACGTCTCGCTCGATGGCCTCGCGCAAGTACTCGGGCAGCGACGGGCTCTCCTTGAACCCCGCGTGCGCGATGACGCGATGGAAGCCCTGCCCCAGATCCTTCGTCGTGATTCGCTCGCTCGCCGCGACGACGGGCACGTTCTCGGTCAGCACCGTCATGAACACGACCTGCTCGGGCAGAACGTGGAGGCGCTGGACCATGCGATCCACGAACGGTGGCACTCCGTCGGGCGAGACGGAGAGGAACACACCGCAGCCCGGGACGCGGGCCGCGATGTGGCGACCGGGCTCGGCGCTCTGCCTCGGCACGGCGACGTCGCGCAAGAACTCGTCGAGCGGTGGTGTCTGCGCCGCGAAATGCTGCGCGAGATAGATGCGCCCCACGCGCCAGTTCGCCATCACGACGAAGAACACCAGACCGACGAGCACGGGTAGATAGCCGCCGTCGCGGAACTTCAGGAGGTTCGCGAGCACGAACGGAACGTCGATGGCCAGGAAGAGAACGAGCAGCGGGATCGCACGCCAGCGAGACCACTTCCACGTCTTGGTCGCGACCACGTAGAAGACGACGCTCGTGATGAGCATCGTGCCGCTCACGGCGAGCCCGTACGCGCCGGCGAGCCGTGCGCTCGCGCGGAAGGTCACGACGAGCAGCGTGCAGGCGATCGCGAGCGCCCAGTTCATCGCGGGCACGTAGACCTGTCCCTCGGCGTCGCCCGGATGTCGGATCTCCATGCGCGGGAAGTAGCCCAGGCGAATCGCCTGGTGGGTCAGCGAGAACACTCCGGAGATCAGCGCCTGCGATGCGATGACCGTCGCCGGTGTCGCGATCGCGACGAGGACGTACGTCAGCGGACCGTGCGGCACCATGCCGAAGAACGGCGTGCTCGCCATCGATGGATCGTGCAGCACGAGCGCGCCCTGGCCGAGATAACAAGCGAGCAGCGACGGATACGCGAGCGTGAGCCAGCCGATGCGGATCGGCTTGGCGCCGAGATGGCCCATGTCGGCGTAGAGCGCTTCGCCGCCCGTGACCGCGAGCACGACCGAGCCGAGCACCGTCGCACCCTCGATGCCGTGCTGCGTGAAGAAGCGCGCTGCGTACCAAGGCGAGAGCGCCTCGAGGATGCGCGGCTCGCGTACGACGTGCATCACGCCGAGCCCCGCCATCGTGAGGAACCAGATCGACATCACCGGTCCGAAGAGCGCGCCGATCTTCGTGGTCCCGCGAGGCTGGAGCAGGAAGAGCAGCGCGAGCACGACGACGGTGACGGGCACCACGGCGGGCGCGAACGCGGGCGCGGCGACTTCGAGGCCTTCGACGGCGCTGAGCACGGAGATCGCGGGCGTGATCATTCCGTCGCCGAAGAGCAGCGCCGCGCCGACCAGCACCGCGATCGCGACCGGTGCGATGCGCGCGCCGCCCTTCGCATTCGTCGTCGGCGATGGAGGCACGAGCGCCAGCAGCGCGAAGATGCCGCCCTCGCCGTGGTTGTCGGCGCGCATGATGAAGACGAGGTACTTGATCGTGACGACGAGCGTGATCGCCCACACCAGGAGCGACACCACGCCGAGCACGTTGTCCTCGGTCGGCGCGACGCCGTGCGGGCCGTTCAAGCACTCGGCGAGCGCGTAGAGCGGGCTCGTGCCGATGTCGCCGAAGACGATTCCTATCGCGCCGAGCACCATCCGCGGCAGGCCGTGGCCAGCCTTCGCCGCCTGGCTCACGCCCCGCTCGGCTCGCGGTTGCGCTCGTAGAGGATGCGCAGACCTTCGAGCGTGAGATCGGGGACGACGACCTCGATCGTGCGCGACTCGGGCGCGACGAGCGACGCGAGGCCGCCGGTCGCGAGGATGCGCACCGGATCACCCATCTCGGCCCGGATGCGATCGACGAGTCCGTCGACGAGACCGACGTAGCCGAACACGATGCCGGACTGGACGCTGTGCGTCGTGCTCTTGCCGATCGCCTTCGGCGGCTTCACCAGCGGGATGCGCGCGAGACGCGCGGCGCGCGAGAAGAGCGCCTCGGCCGAGATCTGCATACCGGGCGCGATCACGCCGCCGACGAATTCGCCCTTCTTCGAGACGCAATCGAAGTTGGTGCCGGTGCCGAAGTCGACGACGCATACCGCGCCCTGCACGCGCTCGTACGCCGCGACGGCGTTGGCGATGCGATCTGCGCCGACCTCTTTCGGGTTGTCGTAGAGGATCGGCATGCCGGTCTTGATGCCGGGGCCGACGACCATCGCCTCGTGACCGAACGCGCGACGCGTCGCCGAGCCCACGACGTCGGTGAGCGCCGGTACGACCGATGCGATGATCGTCGCGTCGATGCTGCTGCGCGGGATCGAGGCGACCTCGAGCAGCGTGAGCAGGATGACGAGGATCTCGTCGGCCGTGCGGCCTTTGGCCGACTCGATGCGATACGACTGCGCGAGCGTCGCGCCGTCGTAGAGGCCGAGCACCGTGTGGGTGTTCCCGACGTCGATCGCGAGGAGCATCAGCGCGGACGCAGCGACAGCGTGCGCGACACGAGCGCGCCGAACGTGGGCGACGGAGCCGTGCCGCGCATCGCCGCGATCGGGCCCGAGGCCTGGGCGAGCGGCGCGGGTGCGACAGGCACCGCACCGCGGGCAGCGGCTTCGCGTGCTGCTGCTTCGCGCGCCGCCGTCTCGCGCGCCGCCGCAGCTTCGCGATCCGCACGAGCCTTCGCTTCCGCAGCCTCGCGCGCCGCGGCCGCTTCACGATCCGCGCGCGCCTTCGCTTCCGCGGCCTCGCGCGCCGCAGCCTCGCGGGCTTCGCGATCGGCCTTCGCTTTCGCTTCCGCGGCGTCGCGATCCGCCTTCGCCTTCGCTTCCGCGGCCTCGCGGGCAGCCGCGTCGCGGGCGCGCGCCTCGGCGGCATCGCGATCGGCCTTGGCCTTCGCTTCTGCGGCGGCGCGGGCAGCCGCGGCGTCGCGATCGGCCTTCGCCTTCGCTTCCGCGGCCTCGCGATCGGCCTTCGCCTTCGCCTCTGCCGCTTCCCGATCTGCGCGCGCTCGCGCTTCGACTCGCTCGCGCTCGGCGGCCTCTTCGACCTCACGCGAGTCTTGATCGTCGACGACGACCTCGAGCTCGAGCGGCGCTTCCGATCGTGCAGCGGCCGTGCCGCCCGGAGACGTCTGGATCAGCGCCTCTTCGAGCGGCGTGGGCGAGCGCGGACGACGCGGCGCGGACACCGATCCGGGGGAGCTGCCGATCTTCGCGAGCACCGAAGCGAGGCTCGGCGGCGCCGGCCGACGATTCGACGCGATCTTCGTCAGCAGACCTTCGAGCTTTCCGACATCCGTCACGAGGGCTCTCCCGGTGCGAGCTGCTGCACGATCGTCGGGATGTCGTGGCCGGCCTGCGCCCAGCCCCACACCGTCTCGGCGACCGAGGGATCCACGAGGATGAACGCGTTGCGATCGCCGCCGCCTTCGCGCATGAGCGGCACGCACGCGACGTCCTTCTGCACGAGCGCGGTGAACAAGCCGCCGAGCAGCGCGGCGAGCGCGAGCTGGCTCTCGTCGATGTCGGGAAGCGACGTGACGCGCGCGACGAGCGCATCGCCCCAGCGCTCGAGCACGAGCTGTCCCCAGCCGAAGAGCGCGAGGACACCCGCCGCATGCGCGATCACCGTGTCCGGCCCGCGCGCGACGGCCGAGCCCCCGACCGAGCCGCGGATCTCTTCGCCGATGTGCCTGCCCAATCGGCGGAGCGCAGTGAGGTCCCCGCTCGCGACGGCGCTGGAAACCAAAGGGGCCACGACGGTGTCCGAGAGCATGAGGACACGAGTGCCCCCACGCGCGCGAACCGCTCCGGTAGCGAGATCGAAGTCGAAAAACCCCGTCGGATCGAACACAGGGGGGTCGAAGCGCGGCTCGTCCATGCGATCTTTCTGGGCGCGCGTTACGCAAACGCCCGGAAAAAGGTGTAGAGGTACCGGAGCCTCAGTGTCAACAAGCGGACAAGCCGCACCTCTCTTCTTGGCGCTGTCCCTCGTGGCAGCAATGGCCCTCCCGGCACTGGCGCAGGAGCCTCCGACCCGGCCCCCGCCTCGAACGAGCGACTACGGCCTGCTCGATGGGCTGACCGAATGGTCGGACGCAGTGCAGGACGAGGTCGTCTGGCCGCACGTTCCGTTCCCAACGCCGGGAGAACAGCCGAG
>CAYSCF010000185.1:0-13417 GCA_964429305.1 uncultured Sandaracinaceae bacterium
CAGCACGGGCCCGAAGACCCGAGCGCGCTCGGCGAGCGAAAGCCGCTGGCAGCACCGGAGACCGCGTGATGGATCTCCACGTCTTCTGGTTCGTGGGGCTCGGCCTCTTGCTCACCGTGTACGCGGTGCTCGACGGCTTCGATCTGGGCGTCGGCACGCTGCACGCGTTCGCGCGCACCGACACCGATCGACGCGCCACGCTCAACGCGATCGGCCCACTCTGGGACGGCAACGAAGTGTGGCTCGTCGTGTTCGGCGGTGCGCTCTTCGCGGGCTTTCCGGAGGCGTACGGGACGATCTTGAGCTCGCTCTATCTACCGGTCGTCGGCCTGCTCTTCTTCTTGATGGGGCGCGCCGTCTCGATCGAGTTCCGCGGCAAGGCCGAGCATCGCCTGTGGAAGGCGTGGTGGGACTTCTCGTTCGCCGCGGCGAGCACGCTGACGACGTTCTCGTTCGGTCTCTTCGCGGGCAACCTGATCCTCGGCCTGCCGCTCGATGCGCAGCGGCACTTCGTCGGGACGCTCGGATCGCTCTACACGCCGTACGCGCTCGCGGTTGGCGCGCTCGCGGTGCTCGGCTCCACGCTGCACGGCGCTCTCTTTCTCGGGCTCAAGGTCGAGGGCGAGCTGCACTCGAGCAGCAAGCGATGGGCGTGGACGAGCTTCGGGCTCTTCCTCGTCGCCTATCTCGGCGTGACGATCGCGACGTTCGTGCTCGCGCCGCATGCGCTGCGCAACTTCGAGCACTTCCCGCTCGCGTGGGTGCTCGTCGCCGCGCACGTGCTCGCGATCGCCAACATCCCGCGCACGCTCTACCTCGATCGGCCGCGCGAGGCGTTCGCGACGTCGTGCGTGAACGTCGCGCTGCTCTGCTTCTTGTTCGGCATGGCGATGTTCCCGAACCTCGCCTTCGGTCGGCAGAGCGGCGTGGCGCTCGACGTCTTCAGCACCAGCTCGTCGGAGGGCACGCTCCAGCGCATGCAGATCATCGCGCTGCTGGGCCTGCCCTTCGTCGCGATCTACACGACCATCGTCTACGTCGTGTTCCGCGGCCGCGTGAAGATCGGCAAGTACAGCTACTGAAGCAGCGCGAGCGTCACGTACGACGCGACGAACGCCGTCAGCGGCACCGAGAAGTTGTCGTCGATGCGGCGCGAGAAGAGCTCGGCGAGCGCACCGAACATCGCGCCGGCGATCGAGGCAGCCGCCGTCATCGGCAGGCCGAGCTCGGGATGTGCGAGCGAGACGAACGTGCCCGCGGCGAGCGCGCCGGTGACGACGAACGCGAGCGTGCCTTCGAGCGAGCGGCCGTGGACCAAGCGCACGCGACCGAAGCGGCGACCGATGATCGCGGCGGCCGGATCGCCGATGCCGAGCACGACCAGCGCGATCGCCGCCGGCACGACCTGCTGGCAGAGCGCCATGAGCAGCACCGCGACCGCGTACCAAGTGGCCGAGTTCACGCGGTGCGCCTCGTGCGGATGCGCCGTGCGGCCGAAGAGCCACATGCAGAAGTCGTTGATGCGCGGGCTCGCGCGGCGGCCGATCTCCATCGAGAGGCCGACGCCTGCGAACGCAGCCGCGATGAAGATCGCGATGGTCCAGCTCGGCGCGAGCTCGAGCGCCGTCAGCGCGAACGCGGCGCTGCCCACGTGCAGCACGTTCCGCGCGTAGTTCGTCGGTCGCAGGCTCGGGACGTGGATGTCCTGCCGTGAGAGCGTCTGCGCGATCGACTCGTACGTCGGCTGCACGCGCTGACGGAGCGTGAGCCAGTCGCGTCGCGCATCCGACGGCGGCGCGTGCGCATCGAGCAGCGCATCGAGCGTCTTCATCTCGGTCGCGAGCGGCGCGGGGGCCTCCGTCTTCAGCGTCGCGACCTTGCCGCGCACCGCGACCAGGCGCGTCCGCATCGACACGAGCCTGCTGCGCTGGAGCCGCCCGCGATCGAGCTCCGCGAAGAGCTCGTAGAGCTCCACCGCCACGTCACGGCTCGCCTCGGAGGAAACGGCGCTCACGGGGCCCGAGAAAACGATGGATTGCGTCGTCACGCAAGGCGGAACGCTCACGAGGACCGGAGTGGTCCGCAAAGCGGACCCGACATAATTGTGTCGGCCCGGCTATTTGCCGGGCACTCCGGTCCGCGCCTCGATTCGGTCACGCTTCCGTCACGGGCCTGCCGGAGCGGGTCGGTCGACGAACACGCCGACCGCGTCCACGCAGACGAGCGAGGTCCGCGAGGGGTTCTTCACGCGGACGTAGCGCAGCTGGTGCACGTCGAACTGATCGACGTCGATCGCCGTGGTTCCCACGATCTCAGCCCCGATGTTCGTGAACGCGTCCGTGTGTCGGTCCATCTCCACGTCCACGCGATACGGGTTTCCGTCGCGCACGACGACCTCGATGTCGGCGCCGGGCGTGCCGGCCGTCTGGATCGGAAATCCCGAGCTGAGCTCGAGCAAGATCTTGCCGTTGGGCCGGATGACCGCGCATCGCCCGTCGGGCGGCCCGAGCGCGAGCTCTTCGCTGTCGGCGCTCGAAGACGACGTCATGACGTGCAGCCACTCGATCGTCGGCCCCGCGTCGCTTCCCGCATCGACGATCTCCCTGGCGCCGTCGGGCTCGATGCCGAGGGTGGCGCCCGCCTGGTCTCGCTCGAACACGGTCACCGTGATCAGCGCGCCGACCACGGTCATCGCGAGCGCGCCGATTCCGTAGAGGATCCATCGACCGCGCGAGATCGGGAGCTTCGCATCGCTCTCCGACGTGCTCACGCGCGGCGTGCGCGCCTGGACCGTCGGCGCATCCCCTTTCGCGGCCCGATCGCCGGCGGACGACGAGCTCGGCAGGCTCGTGCGGACGGTGCCGGTGAGCTCTTCGACGAAGCGCAGCGCGGTCGGTGTGCGGTCGTCGGGATCTTTGGCGAGCGCATGCAGGATCGCCGCGCGCTTCTCGACCGGCAGCACGCGCGTCGCCGGGAACTCGTCGAACGGTCGCGGCGTCTTGGTCAGATGCGCGGTCGCCCACTCGAGGGGCGTGGATGCGCCGGCGAACGGTCGCGCGCCCGTCAGCATCTCGTACGCCATGAGCCCGAGCGCGTACACGTCGGAGCGCTCGTCCACGTCTTTGCCCGAGAGCTGCTCGGGGCTCATGTATGCGGGCGTGCCGACGATCGTGCCGGCCGCGGTGATCTCTTTTTCCTCGCGCTCGTTCTTCGCGATGCCGAAGTCGAGCACCTTGGCGTGCTCGCCCTCGTCGCCGTGGCTCGCGAGCAGCACGTTGTCGGGCTTGAGATCGCGATGGACGATGCCGCGACGATTCGCTTCCGCGAGCGCGCCTCCGATCTCGATCACGAGACGATCGACGATCGCGTACGGCATCGGGCCCTCGGCGATCGCCTTCGCGAGCGAGCGGCCCTCGATGAGCTCCATCGCGATGTAGAGCCGCTGATCCTCGAGCGCGCCGAAGTCGTAGAAACGGATCGTGTTCGGATGGTTGAGCGAGACGACGGTCGCGCACTCGCGATGGAAGCGCGCGACGGCCTTGGCGTCCGTTGGGCTGGTCGTGAGCACCTTGATCGCGACGGCGCGGCTCGCGGAGCCCATCTGCTGCTCACCGCGGTAGACGCGGCCCATGCCGCCTTCGCCGATGACCGAGAGCACGCGGAAGCGTCCCGCGATCACCGTTCCGAGGAGCGGATCTTTGTCGCGCGGCACCATGAGCGCCGAGCCGCACTTCGCGCAGAAGCGTGCCGAGTCGGCGTTCTCGGTCTGGCACTGATCACAACGGAGCCCCATGCGCGCGGGGCGCAGCGTAGCCGGGACGCGCGGCCGGCGCGACGAAACGTCGGCGCCTCCGCTACATGCCGCTGAGGAAGGCCCACGAGCGCCCGCGTGGGGCGAGCACCATCTCGTGCTCTTCGGACAGGACGCTCTGCCGACCGCCGATGCGCACGCGTATGGCGTAGCGCACCTCGAGCACGAGCGTCTCGCCGCGACGAGCGACGTGTGTGACTCGCAGATCGAGATCGGTCAGCGCGATCGCGTTCCAACGGCTCAGCGCTTGCGCCAGGCCCGTTCGATCGACGTCGTCGTCCGCCTCCGGCGTGCCCGATCCGTCGAGGTAGTCGTCCGATGCGAGCGCGAGCAGCGTGTGGATCTCGCCGTGCTTGAGCGCGACGCGGTAGCTCTCGAGCACGACGAGCGCGGTGCTCACGTCCTGGCGCACGCCGATCGTGGGATCGAGCCACGTTCGTCCGATCGACGCCGCGGGCACGCTCGCGGCGCTCTGCGTCGCGCACGCGCTCAGGGCGAGCAGCGCGATCGGGACGTAGAGATCACGCACGCGGCGCGTCGAGCGCGATGCGAGCCGTGAAGGTGCGCACGCCCACCGAGCTCGGACGATCGAAATAGGGATCGCCCTGCACGGGCGTGGTGTCGCGCACCTGGATCTGACCCTGGCCGAGATCGAGCTCGAGGCTCGGATCGCCGTCGCGCCCCGTGGGGCTGGTGTCGGTGCCGCGCACGACGCGTCCGTCGACCACGTCGCACGGCGCGTAGCCGGCCTGCTGCGGACCGTCGGGATAGAGGAGCGTCTCGCCGCACGTGACGCGCACGAGGCAGTTGTATCCCTGGCCGCCGACCGGGAGCACGCGCACCCAGCACTCGCTGCCCATCGCGACGTTCGCCTCGCCCTCGGTCGAGAGCACGTGACCTCGGAGCCACGTCTCCTGGAATGGAGCGGCGCCGACGCCAGCGTCCTGGCCGTGGAACGAGCGGCGCGAGGCGAGCCGCTGGGGATCGTCGGCGTCATCGGCGAGATGGATGGCATCGGGCCCGAGCGCGAAGCTCGAGCCGCCATCCGCGGTCTCGACGCCGGCATCGCGCGCGCGACCGAGCGACTGCTCGACGGATGCGCGCTCGGCGAGCAGGCGGGCGAGCTCGCCGGGGCCTCCGCGCTGCAGGAAGCGGGCGAACAAGATCGCGACGGCCAGGCTGGCGCAGAGCAAGGCGAGGGCGGCCAGCCCCACCGGAAGTCTCACGCGCTCGCGCTCGGGATCGCTCAACCTGCTCCTTCTCTCTCTCTTCGACGTGCCAGCCTACGCTCCGATCTGGACACTTGCTGCCCTGCTTTCGTTCCCACTAACCTTTCGGGCGTGCGCTGGCTCGGAATGGCCGTGATTCTGGCCGCGTGCGCAGGGGCGCCACCGCGGCAGGAGCCATCGATGCTGTTGGGTTGGCCACAGGACGCGAGGCAGAGGCTCCAGAGCGTGATCGATGCGCACGGGCGTGGGTCGGGTGCGTTCGATCCCGCGCATGCACCGGTCGCCGTCTTCGACTGGGACAACACGACGGCGCGCGGCGACGTGGGCGATCTCGCCTTCGCCTACATGCTCGATCACGATCTCGTGCGCTGGCCCGAGGGCGGCCTCGATGCGTGGGGCGCGCTCACGCCGGCCGCTCGAGCGAGCCTCGAAGCCGCATGCCCCGATCGTCCGCTCAGGACGAGCACGGAGGGATCATGCCGCGATCGGCTCGCGCAGGTGGCGATCGGCGGCGAGATCGATGGCGCGCCCGCGTTCGATCCCGCGATCGGCCCGCGATACCGCGGCAACTACGGGATGATGGTGCGCGCGTTCGCTGGCATGGACGAAGCGGCGGCGCACGAGATCGCAGAAGGGACGATCACGCGCGCGCTCGCACAGCCCGTCGGCACGCGCCGCACGATCGGTGGCGTCACGTTCGACGATTTCCTGCGCGTGCAGGATCCGGTGCGCGCGCTCGCCGATCGCCTGCGCGAGGCCGGCTTCGAAGTGTGGATCGTCTCGGCGACGTTCGAGCCGATCGTGGCCGCGTTCGCCGTGCGCGCGGGCTTTGCGCGCGATCACGTGATCGGCGCGCGCCTCGCGACCGGAGCGGACGGACACTATCTCTCCGCGCATCCCTTCGAGGACACGCTCGGCCCGTTGATCACGTTCGACGAGGGAAAGCGCTTCTGGATCCGGCACGCGATCTTCGGCATGCCGCCCGAGCGCGCGATCGCGGCGCCGGCGTCCGGCGATCCACGGCCCGTGATCGCGGGCGGCGACTCCGATACGGACCACGCGATGCTCGAGAGCGCGAGCGCACTGCGCATCTTGTTCGATCGCGGCGGGCCACGCGTGACGTGCCTCGCGCGCAGCCAGCCGAGCACGTTCGTCGTGCTGCCGCAGTTCGTCGACCCGCAGCCGCACGCGCCCGTGGTCTGCCCCTGATCGGTCGCTAGATCCCCACGATCACACCGAGCGATCCGCCGAGCTGACCGATCGGCCGCACGTCGCCGAAGAGCGCACGCACCTCGAGCTCGGTGACGATGCCGAAGTGCGGCGCGAGCCACCAGTGCACGCCGCCGATCACCACCGGCCCCGGCCGCACGACGCCGTGCTGCGTCGAGACGTCGAGCGTGAGACCGAGCCCGACGTACGGCACCCAGGGCAGCGGCTCGTACACTTCCGTCGGCCAGCCGCTGGTGTCCGTGTGATGCGTGAGCGAGACCGCGCCGCAGCGAACGATCAGATCGATCGGCACTTCGACGTCGGGGCCACCGCTCGCCACGTGCGTCGCGAGCACGCGCACGCGCGCTTCGATCGCCCACTCGGAGCTCTCGTGCCAGTCCGGCCAGCCGCCGCGCACGGCTGCGGCCACGGCGATGCCGCCACCGACCGTTCCTTCGAAGGCGTGCCCGTCCCACGCGACGAGCGAGGTCGAGAGCGGCGCGAGCTCGCCGTTCAGCGAGCCGTGATGCGGATCACGATAGGCCACCATCTGCGGCATGCGCAGACCGAGCTGCGCGTGCGCAGTCCCGGTGGACGCCAGCCAGAGCACGATCGCGACGCACGCACGCTCCATGACGCCCCTGGCCCGCATGATAAGGTGCACGCGCGATGACGGAAGCACTCGATTCGGCGGCGCGATGGCTCGGGATTCTGTCGACGGGAATGCTCGTCGGCGCGGCGGACGAAGAGGCGGCGAAGCTCTTGCGCTCGGTGCTCGGCGGCCCCGCTCTCTCGGGCTTGCGTCAGTGGTTCCACGATGCCGATCCATCCGTCGCGCGCGAAGCACGCATCGCCGCGGTCGAGGCATGCATCGCGATCGTGCGCGCCGACCGCACCGTCGGTGACACGGAGCGCGAGGCCGTCGAGAACATCATCATGCACAGCGAGCTCGACGAAGAGACGCAAGCCTCGTTGCGCAAGCACATCGACACCGACGTCTCGCTCGACGGAATCGCTGCGCGCCTCTCGCAGCCCGCGCTCGCCGAGGCCCTGCTCGTGCTCGCCTGGCAGATCGCGAAGGCAGACGGTCGCGTGCAGGACGTCGAAGCGGGCGTGTACGGCACGCTCGCCGACAAGCTCGGCGTCACGCCCACGCGCGCGAGCGAGCTGCGGTCGCTGCTGAGCAAGTAGCATGGCGCGCGACAGCACCGTTCCCGGCGAACAGAGCTTCGACCTCGTCATCATCGGCTCGGGCCCCGCAGGCGAAGGCGCCGCGATGAAAGCCGCCAAGGACGGCGCGAGCGTCGCGGTCGTCGAGCGCGCGCGCGAGGTCGGCGGCGGATGCGTGCACTGGGCGACGATCCCGAGCAAGGCGCTACGTCACTCGGTCCAGCAGTTCCTCGATCTCAAGAAGAGCCCGCTCTTCGCGAGCGTCGCGGCGCAGGTGCGGCCCGGCTTCCCGCAGCTGCTGCGCGCGGCCGAGAGCGTGATCGCCAAGCAAGTCGCGATGCGTCGCGACTTCTACGAGCGCAATCACGTGGAGGTGATTCGCGGTCACGCGAGCTTCGCCGAGCAGAGCGTCGTCGAGGTCAAGACCACGGCGGGGCCACGTCGCGTGCGAGGCACCAACATCATCGTCGCGGTCGGCTCGCGTCCGTATCGCCCGACGCCGGAGCAGCTCCCGGGCATCGACTTCGCGCATCCGCGCATCGTCGACAGCGACACGGTGCTCAAGCTCGGCCACACGCCCGACTCGATCACGATCTACGGCGCGGGCGTCGTCGGCTGCGAGTACGCGTCGATCTTCCGCAACCTCGGCGTGAAGGTGAACCTCGTCAACGGGCGCGACAAGCTGCTCTCGTTCCTCGACGACGAGATCGTCGATGCGCTCGCGTATCACCTGCGCGATCAGGGCGTCGTCATCCGGCACAACGAAGAGGCCGAGCGCGTCGAGACGCGTGAGGACGGCGTGGTCTTGCATCTCAAGAGCGGCAAGAAGATCGGGGGCGAAGTGTTGCTGTGGGCGCAAGGGCGCAGCGGCAACACGCACGATCTCGGCCTGCCCAACATCGGGCTCGCCGCCGACTCGCGAGGATTGATTCCCGTCGACGAGAGCTTCCGGACGCAGGTGAGCAACGTGTTCGCGGCGGGCGACGTGATCGGCGCGCCGTCGCTGGCATCGGCGAGCTACGACCAAGGTCGCTTCGCTGCGGCCGCGGCGATCCACGGGAGCGCCGACTGGCAGCTCGTGAAGAACGTGCCGAGCGGCATCTACACCTCGCCCGAGATCAGCAGCGTCGGTCGGACCGAGCGCGAGCTCACGGCGGCGGGCGTGCCCTACGAGGTCGGGCACTCGCTCTTCCGCTCGCTCGCGCGCGCGCAGATCACCGGCAACACGGTGGGCATGCTGAAGATCTTGTTCCACCGCGAGACGCTCGAGATCCTCGGCATCCACTGCTTCGGCGATCAAGCCGCCGAGATCATCCACATCGGCCAGGCGATCATGAGCCAGACGGGCGCGGCCAATACCGTGATGTACTTCGTGAACACCACGTTCAACTACCCGACGATGGCCGAGGCCTATCGCGTCGCGGCGCTCAACGGCATCAACAGGCTCGTCTGAGATGGTGCGCCTGGCATATGGCCGCGTCGCCCAAGAGACGAATGCGCTCTCGCCGGTGTGCACGACGCTCGCCGACTTCCGCGCGATGCACTACCTCGAGGGCGACGCTCTGGCGCAGGCCGTCAGCCGCAGCGGGACCGAAGCGAAGGGCTTCCTGAAGAAGGCCGAGATCCGCGGGTTCGTCGATCGCGCGCGCAAGCTCGGCGTCAAAGAGCTCGTCCCGACGATCAGCGCTTGGGCGGTTCCCTCAGGCCCGCTCGATCGCGCGTGCTTCGTGTCGCTGCGCGACGCGCTGTGCGAGCGCTTGCGCAAGGCCGGCACGCTCGACGGTCTCTTTCTCTCGCTGCACGGCGCGATGGGCGTCGTGGGTAGCGACGATCCCGAGAGCGAGCTGCTGGAAGCCGTGCGCGGCGTCGTCGGGAGCAAGATCCCGATCGTGTGCACGCTCGATCTGCACGCGAACCTCTCGCCACGTCGGGTCGCGCTCACGAGCGCGCTCTGCGGCTACCACACCAACCCGCATCGCGATCACGTGAGCAGCGGCGCGCGCGCGGCCGACGTGCTCGTGCGCGCTGCGCGAGGCGAGGTGAAGCCGACGACGGCGTGGCGATCGCTGCCGATGATCCTCGGCGGCGGCACGACGATCGACGTGCTCGCGCCGATGCGCGCGATCTACGCGCGTTGCGGGGCGATGCCGAAGAAGGACCGCCGTGTCCTCGATGCGAGCGTGTTCATGGTGCATCCGTGGCTCGACACGCCGGAGGTCGGCTGGAGCGTCGTCGTGACGACCGACGGTGATCCGAAGCTCGCGTCCGATCTCGCCGACGAGCTGGCCGAAGCGTGCTGGGCCGTGCGTCATCAGCAGCCGCCCACGTTCGCCAGCGCGCGCGAGGCCGTGCAGGAGGCGGTCGCATCGAAGTGGGCACGTCGCGCCGGGATGATCGTGATGAGCGACGCATCCGACGTCGTGAGCGCGGGCAGCACGGGCGATGCGACGCGCTTGCTCGAGACGCTCCTGCGAGAAGGCGAAGGCCTGACGAGCTACCTCGCGGTGCAAGATCCGGAGAGCGCGCGTGCTCTCTACGATCTGCCCGTCGGTACCGAGGTCGAGCGCACGATCGGCGGCACACGCGATCCGGCGAGGCACACTCCACTGCTGGTCCGCGGCACGATCGGCCACAAGCGAACGGACGACGGCTTCGGCAAGCGCGTGCGCCTCGACGTCGACGGACTGCGTCTGGACGGAGGCCGCGTGCATGTCGTGTTGGTCGAAGGCCCTGCGCTCGTGATCAAGCCGGCGTTCTATCGCGACATGGGCCTGCACATGAGGCACGCCGATGTCGTGGTCGTGAAGAACTTCTTCCCGTTCCGTCTCTTCTTCCTGCCGTACGCGCGCAAGACGATCTACGTCCGCACGGGCGGTGTGACGGACTTCGACGCGGCCTTCGCGCTGCCGCGGCTGAAGGCGCCCGTGCACCCGCGCGATCCGGTCGATGACTGGCACGCCGTCGACGCGCGTCGTCGGGGCATCTCTCCATGACGCCGATGAAGCTCGAGTGGGTCGTCTACCACGAGCCGCAAATCGGCACGTCGAGCCGCGACAGCACGCTCGAGCTGCTCACGAGCTTGGGCTACGTCGCCGACACGAGCGGACGTCCGGGGACCTACCGAACGGACTTCGTCGAGCAAGACCCGCGAACCGGAACAAGCACCTACGATCTGGACGTGTTCGAAGACCCGAAGCGGCCTGTCATCGCGCGCATCCAAGCCGGCATTCCCCCGAAGAAGCTCCGGTAGACCTCAGCGCGGGACGTGCTGATCGAGAAACGCGTACGTGTCGTTCCAGCACTTGCGCGCCTGCGCGCGGAACACGAACGCGTGGAACGCGTGGACCTCGCCCGGATAGTACTTTTCGTCGACGACGACGTTCATCACGCGCAGCGCGCTGGCGAGCCGTCGTGAGTCGTCGAGCAGCGGATCGGCGGTGCCACATGGCACGAAGAAGGGTGGAATCGTACGCGCGGGCTTCTCGCGTCGCTCGAACACGAGCAGCGGATCGCAGAAGTCGAGCTCGGGCCGCGAGCCCGGCACCGTGTCGCGCGATCCGAGGTACGCGACCATGACTTCTTCGATGCGATCGCCCACGAACTTGGGCATGTCCGGCCTGCGTCGCGCGAAGCGTTGTGCATCCGAGACCTGCAAGATCCCGCACGCCGGCATCACCGCCTTCGGAACGACGCCGGTGTCGAACACACGCTGGGCCCAGGGCTCGCTGCGCTCGAAGCACGCCGCGACCGTGACCGCCGTCGCGAGGTTCGCGCCTGCCGACTCGCCGGCGACGACGAGCTGCGAGACATCGGCGCCGTACTCGTGACCGTGCTCGGCGACCCAGCGGTACGCGTCGCACACGTCCTCGATCGCGGCGGGAAAGCGATTGGCGGGAGCCAGCCGATAGTTGATCGAGAACACGACGAAGCGCGCGCGCGCGAGCGCGATCCCCATCACCCAGTGCGTGTCCTTGCTCAGGATGTGGAAGCCGCCGCCGTGCACGTAGAGCAGCGCGGGCAGCTTCTCCTTCGTCGTGGTCGGCCGATACACGTCGAGCAAGTGCTCTGGCTTGCCGTCGGCAAGATAAGGAATGTCGCGCAGGACCTCGACGCCGTGGCGTGCCGGTCGCGCCCGCGGATGCATCTGCCCGAGGCCCGCCATCCCGCGGAAGAAGCCCTCGACGACCTTGCCGCCCGCTCGCTTTCGCACGCGCTCGAGGATGCTCATCGGGCCCATCGTAGATCGAGCGCCGTCGTGAAGGTTATCTTCGAGGCATGCGCCGTCCGGCTTGGGTCGTCGTGCTCGCGCTCTGGAGCTGCAGCAGCAACTACGGCGAGAGTCACCACGACCATTGGTACTACCAGAGCTGCTACGACGATTCGTTCTGCAATCCGGAGCTGACCTGCGTGTTTCCGATGTGCACCGCGCGTTGCACCTCGAGCGCCGACTGTGCCGATCGGTTCGACCACCAGTCGTACTGCGCCGTCGACGGATGGTGTCGGTCGGCGTGCACGACGATCGCCGACTGTCCCGACAACACCGCATCGTGCACGAACGGAACGTGCGTCGCGCAAGGGCTCGGTCTGTGACGCGGGCCCTGGTCGTGGTGCTCGCGCTCGCCGCGCTCGGATGTAGTCAGACCTGCGAAGATCACGACTGCGCGCGCGTCGAGCTGGCGCTGGCGCCTCTGCGCATGGCCGAGGGCGCGACCGCGAGCGTCGACGTCTCGTGGATGCGCGCACACTACGGCGGCTCTTTCTGCCCGGAGACGCCCAGCGTGACGTCGACGGACGACACGATCGTGCGCGCTGCGTTCGTGGGCGACTGCGGCAGGAGCCTCACCCTCACTGCGCTCCGTCGTGGCTCGGCGCGCATCGATCTCGCGAACGGAGGCGGCCGCGAAGGCTGGCGCGACATCGACGTCGTGCCGCTCGGCCATCTCGCGGTCCTGCCCAGCACGGCGCGCTCGACCGACCGACAAGATCCGGTGCAGTGGGAGATCCACGTGGGGACCCGGCTCGATCTGATCGTCGCGGTCTACGACGAGACCGGAGGACCGATCCGCGCGGACGGCCCCGCGTGGCGGAGCCTCGATCCGAGCATCGTCACCGTTGACGGCACGGGGCGCGCGCTCGCGATCGCACCCGGCGAGACCGACGTGGAGGCGACGCTTCTGGGCGGCTCTGCCACTCTTCACATCCTGGTCCAGCCCTGATCGGACGGACGTGGTACTCCATCGCGCATGAGCCGCGTCCACAACTTCAACGCCGGTCCTGCTGCACTGCCTCTTCCCGCGCTCGAGCGCGTCCAAGCCCAGCTCCTCGATTTCGAAGGAACGGGCATGTCGATCCTCGAGCACAGCCATCGTGAGCCGCCCTACGAGAAGGTGCATCGCGAGGCGATGCGTCTGCTCCGCGAGCTGCTCTCGGTGCCGGACACGCACGACATCCTCTTCATGCAGGGCGGTGCGCGCGCGCAGTTCGCGTTCGTGCCGATGAACCTGCTGCACGCCGGCAAGAGCGCCGACTACGTCGTGACGGGCACGTGGGCCAAGGGCGCCTTCGAAGAAGCCACGATCGTTTCCAAGATGCAGGGCGCCTCGGTGCGCCAAGTGATCAGCACCGAGGTCGAGGGACGCTTCACGCGCGTGCCGACGCAGAGCGAGCTCTCGTTCGCGCCGGATGCGGCCTACGCGCACATCACGAGCAACAACACGCTCTTCGGCACGCAGTGGGCGTCGTATCCGGACACCGGCGGCGTGCCGCTCTTCGCCGACATGACGAGCGATCTCTGCTCGCGCAAGATCGACGTGAGCAAGTTCGGGCTCATCTACGCGGGCGCGCAGAAGAACGTGGGACCGAGCGGCGTCACGATCGTGATCGTGAGCAAAGAGCTGATCGCGAGTGGTCGCAAGGACATCCCACAGATCTTCCAGTACCGCGTGATGAGCAAGAACGAGTCGCTCTTCAACACGCCGCCGACGTTCTCGATCCACGT
>CAYSCF010000186.1:0-13348 GCA_964429305.1 uncultured Sandaracinaceae bacterium
AGCCAGACCGCAGGGCGCGTCGAGGACGGCCCGCTTCCCGACGTGAGCGCCGGAGCCGCCGAGCAGCAAGCGACCGTTCTCGCGCCGAGCATCGCGACGACGTCTCCCGCGCCGACGAGCTCGGCCCGGGCGCCGGCCATGCCGCGCAGCACCTACGAAGAGGTCGAGCCACCGACGACGAGCCTCGCCGACGTGATGCCTCCGGCGATCCATCGCCAGGCGCGCGCGCTCGCGGCGGCCGGACGATGCGACGAGGCGGTGCCGCGCTATCGCACGCTGCTCGCCGATCATCCGGACTACGCGGATGCGCCGCGCGCGATGATCGAGCTCGCCGACTGCGATCGGCGGCTCGGTCGCCTCGACGAGGCCGAGCGCTGGCTCTCGCGCGCCGAGTCGTTCCCGTCGGTGAGCGCCGACGCGCGCCGCGCCCGCTCGCGGATCACCGCGGAGCGTCGCGCGCTCGATCGGCCCAGCGCCATCGACTCGCTCGCGCCGAGCGCGGCGTCCGCCCACTGACTCGGCTCAGCGCTCTCGCTTCAAACCGAGCGAGCGCATCTTCTTGTGCAGGTTCGTGCGCTCCACACCGAGCAGCGTCGCCGCGCGCGAGATGTTCCAGTCGCACCGATCGAGCGTCTCTTTGATGTACTCGCGCTCTTTGCGATCGCGGAACACGCGCAGCGTCTCGCGCGGCTCGCCCGTCTCGGTCGTGCCCGCGGGCGACGGCGTCGAGGCGTCGTGGGCGATCTCGCTCGGCAAGAGCCGCTCGGGAAAGTCGGGCAAGTCCTCGAGGGTGATCGCGTCACCGCTCAGGATCGCCATGCGCTCGACGACGTTGCGCAGCTCGCGCACGTTGCCCGGCCAGTGGTGCTCGACGAGCGCGTCCATCACCTCGGCCTCGTACGGCTTGGTGCGCATCCCGTTCTCGGCACAGAACTCCTCGAGGAATGCGCTCGCGAGCTGCGGCACGTCCTCCAGGCGATCGCGCAGCGATGGGCTCTTGATCGGCACGACGTTCAGCCGGAAGTAGAGGTCCTCGCGGAACTCGCCCTTGCCGACCGCGACCTCGAGATCCTTGTTGGTCGCCGCGACCACGCGCACGTCGACCGCCACCGTCGCATCGCCACCGACGCGCGTGATCTCTCCGTTCTGCAGCGCGCGCAGGACCTTCGCCTGCGCGGCGAGCGACATGTCGCCGATCTCGTCGAGGAAGAGCGTGCCCATGTGCGCGACCTCGAAGAGACCGCGCTTGCGCCCCTGCGCGCCCGTGAACGCGCCACGCTCGTGACCGAAGAGCTCGCTCTCGATGAGCTCGGCGGGAATCGCCGCGCAGTTCACCTTCACGAACGCCGCGTTCGCGCGCGGCGAGAGCTTGTGGATCGCGCGCGCGATCAGCTCCTTGCCGGTCCCGCTCTCGCCCGTGATGAGCACGCGGCCGCGCGTCGGCGCGACCTTCTCGATCTCCGAGTAGAGCCGCTTCATCGCCGGGCTCTCGCCGATCATCTCGTAGCGCCGGCCCGCGTCGCGCTTGAGCGCCTCGAGCTCGCGCGCGAGCTTGCGCATCGCGAGCGCGTTCTTCAGCGACACGAGCATGCGATCGCGATCGAGCGGCTTCTCGAGGAAGTCGTTGGCGCCGCGCTGGACCGCCTGGACCGCTTCGGACAGCGACGCGTGCCCCGAGATCACGACGATGGGCAGCGCATCCGGCGAGCGATCCTTTCGGATCCGCTCGAGCGCATCGACGCCGCTCATGCCGGGCAGACGCACGTCGAGGACCACGAGATCGGGCGCGCTCTCGTCGATGATCGGGAAGGCCTCTTCGGCGCTGCCCGCCTCGAGAACCTCGAAGCCCTCGCCCTCCAGCACCATCCGCAGCGTGCGGCGGATGTTCTTCTCGTCGTCGACGACCAGGATCGTGTCGGCCATCAGGATCCCCTCACGGTGCGGGAGATAGCACGATGTGACCCGTCACCGTGGTCGGGACGCCCGCGGCGTCGATCACGCTGCCATCCAGGGTCGCATCGAGCCCGCTTCCGCCCACGAGATGGGCGCGAACGGTTCCGCGCGTCACCACGAGCGCACCATCCTCGAGCGCGACCTCGATGCGCGCCGCGCACGGCCCGGTGCCGACGTCGACCGCGCCCTCTTCCGCGCGAGCGATCGCGACGATGTGCGCTGACCGAATCCGGCCCCGCGCGTCGTGTCCTTCGGCGTCGATGCGCATCGCACCCACGCCGCACTCGGGCGCCGGCGTCCGATGAATCGTGGTCGTGTGCACGACGAGGAAGCCGTTCGCCGTGAAGCCGCCGGTGGGCGCGACGCGCGTGACGGTCAGGCGCATGCCCGGGCGCGCCGATTGCGCCGAACCGATCGACGCGAGCGCGAGAACGACGATGAGCACGACAACTCTCATGGCCGCAAGCGTGGTCGCAGGAAGGCCACCAATCGCTCGATCGCGCGGCGCGACTCCGGCACCTGATCGGCGGCGAGCTGCCAGACGTGGAACGCGTTGGGCTCGATCTCGAGCTCGGTCGTCACGCCGGCCGCGCGCAGCTTCGCGCTCATCTCGATCGAGTGGTCGCGCAGGATCTCGTTCTCCGAGCACTGGAAGATCGTCGGCGGCATGCCGGAGAGATCGCGCGCATTGAGCGGCGAGGCGCGCGGATCGGTCGGGTCGCCCTCGCCGAGATACCGCGCGACGACGCCCGGGAGCATGTTCGGCGGGAACATCGAGTCGCGATGTTGGTTCGTCGTGACCGAGGCGAGCTCCGCGCTCAGCGTCACGACCGGCGACAGACACGCGAGCGCGACCGGCGGCGTGATGCCCGCGCGCACGACGTCGAGGGCCGTCGCGAGCGTGAGGTTGCCGCCCGCGGAGTCGCCCGCGATCGCGATGCGCTTCACGCCGCGATCGAGCAACGCACGATACGCGCGCACGCAGTCGTCGAGGCCCGCCGGGAACCGATGCTCGGGCGCGAGCCGGTAGTCGATCGCGTACACGGTGACGCCGCAGCCATCGGCGAGACGCCACGTGAGCGCGCGATGATTGCGCGGCGCGCCGGCGATGAACGCGCCGCCGTGCAGATACAGGATCGCCGCCGTCGGATCGGCCTTGCGCGGCGTGAGCGTCTCGCCCGGGATCCCGTCGAGCGTCACCGGCTCGAGCTCGACCTGCGGCGGCGGCGGCCCGACGTCCTCGGCCATCTTGCTCATCATCGCGCGGAGCGGTCCGATGTCTCCACGCTGCGCGAGCTTGCGCCGCATCGAATAGCGGACGACCTGGTTCGCGAGGAAGAGCCGAACGGGCATCGAGCGCGATGTTACTCCACGAAGCGCGCGTGCAGGGCGCGCACCGCGCCGTCGAGGTCGCTCTCCGGCACGAGCAGAGACACCCTGCCTCCACTCGCGCTCGCGCCTCGCGTGCCGGCGACGAGCTCGAGCGCGTGGGTGAGCGCGCGCTCCGGGAGATCACCGACGACGCTCGCGGCGCCGAGGCCGCTCTCCATGATCAGCGACGGCACATCCGTCTTCAGGCGCGCTTCGATCGCGCTCCAGTCGGGGGTGAGCGCCGTCGGGATCAGGAACGATGCGCCGTTTCCGAGCTCGACATCTCTCGCGGGCAGCGCGACGTCGGCGAGCACGTTCAGCGCACGCTTGAGATCCATCTCGTCGCCGACGCGTGCGCGCACGATGCCGCGCTGGCCGACGACGCTGACGGCGCCCTTGCCTCCGCCTTCGTGCACGACCGTCTCCTTGCCCGGCGCGAACGAGGCGCGCGCGTGGATGCGGATGCCAGCCTTCTTCGCGAGCTCGACCGCGGTCGCGTTGAGCACCTTCGCGCCCACGTCGGCCATCTCTTGCATCTGCTCGTAGCCGAGCTCGGGCAGGTGCGCGGCGCCCGGCACGATGCGAGGATCCGCCGTGTAGACGCCGTCGACGTCGCTGTAGATCTCGGCACGCTCGGCGCCGAGCGCCGCGGCGAGCGCGATCGCCGTCGTGTCGCTGCCACCGCGTCCCAGCGTGGTGATCTCGCGCTTGTAGGACATGCCCTGGTAGCCCGCGATGATCACGATGCGGCCGCGGCTCAGCTCGTCCTCGATGCGATGCGGGCGCACCTCGATGATGCGCGCATCGAAGTGACGGTCGTTCGTGATGATGCCGCTCTGCGATCCCGTGAACGAGATCGCTGCCTCGCCGCGCTTCTGGATGGCCATCGAGAGCAGCGCCATCGACACGCGCTCGCCGGTCGTGAGCAGCATGTCGAGCTCGCGCCGCGGCGGCGTCTCGTCGATCTGCTTGGCGAGCGCGAGCAGCTGATCGGTCGTCTTGCCCATCGCGGAGACGACGACCACGACCTGATCTCCGGCGCGCCGTGCCGCGACCACTTTGTCGGCGACCTTGCCGAGCTTCTCGACGTCCGCGACCGAGCTGCCACCGTACTTCTGAACGACGACGGGCATCCCAAGCGGATAACACGCGATCCGGCCATCGCCGAGTTTCCTGCGATCTGGCAGAGGCGACGCTACGATCCGATCGTGGACGTCCTGCGCGACGAAGAGCAGCTCGAGAGAGCGCTCGTTCTCTTCGGGAGAGAGCTGCGCGCCCGCGCGCCCGTCGCGCTGGCCGAGGGGATCCTGCGCGAGCTCGAGGCCGAGTGCGCGCCCGTGCTCGAGACGCTTCTCGGCGCGATGACGAGCGGCGAATCGAGCGCCCGCCACGAGACGCTCGCGATGGCCGCGCTCTTCGGACGACGCGTCGCGACGCTGCGCGAGTCGCCCACGCTCGCGCTGGCGGGCATCGACGCGATCCTGCACTCCGTGGACGGCGGCGTGCCGAACGAGCTCGAGTCGATCCTGCGCGCCGCCGCGATGGAGGGGTTCGCCGCGGCCGTCGACGAGCGCGCGCGCGCCGAGATGGTCGAGCGTGCCGGTCAGTCGCTCGTGCCGGTGATCGTGTCGCCGCGCGTCGTGCTGCTCTTCATCGCCGGATGCGAGGACGCCGACACGCTCGCACAGGCGCTCGCGCGGCTAGGACGCACGTCGCTCGATGCGGACGCGAAGGCGTGTCTGGTCCACGCGTCCTTCCCGTCGGAGCCGGAGCGCGACGTGATCGCCGAGCTCGCCGCGTTCGACGGCTCCGCGCAGATGATCGGCGCGCGCGCGATCTTCTCGGGAACGCCGATGGCGCTGCACGCGCTGCAGGCCCACGCGCCGACGCTCTCGTTCGCGAACACGTTCGAGGACGCGCTGCGCCTCGGTCTCGAGGCCGCCGATCACGAGGTGCGACCCGCGTCGTTCCTCGCACGTGGCCTCAAGCGTCTTCGCGGCTGACGCTCCCAGCCGTTTGGCGTAGCGTCCCCTTCGCATGGGCAGACAAGCGGTACGCATCTTCGACGAGGCCGAGCGCCTCGGGGGTCTGCGCGCGAAGATCGCGCTCGCGGTGGAGAGCCGCGTCTCGTCGACGGAGGCCACGGGCACGCCGGACACGCCCGAGCTCCTGCACCGCCTCCAAGGAGCGCTCGCGCGGGTGCGGACGATGGAGACGCGATCGAGCCCGCCCGCCGCGAGCCCGCGCATCGAGCAGCTGACGGTCGTCGCGCCGACGCCACGCAGCGAGATGGGCACGCTGCGCGCGACGAGCGCGGAGGAAGCGCTGCGTCGACACCAGCGCACGTTCCTCGATCTGATGACGCAGCGCAGTCTGCTGCTCGGCGACGTCGAGACGACGATGCGTCGCATCACCGAGGGCGCGGCCGCGGCGATCGACGTGGAGCGAGTGAGCGTGTGGCTCGTCGATGCCGGCGTCACGAAGATCACGTGCGCGGATCTCTACGAGCGCACGAAGCAGACGCACACCGAGGGCGCCGAGCTCTTCGCGACCGACTTTCCCGCGTACTTCAACGCGATGAGCCTGCAGCGCACGATCGCGGCGCACGACGCGCACACCGATCCGCGCACGTCGTGCTTCTCGGAGGTCTACCTGCGTCCGCACGGCATCGGCGCGATGCTCGACGTGCCGATCTGGGTGGGCAACGCGATGGTCGGCGTGATCTGTCACGAGCACGTCGGCGTCAGCCGCACGTGGACGGCCGACGAAGAGACGTTCGCGTACCTGATGGCGACGTTCGTCAGCCTCGCGATGGAGATGGCGCGCGCGCGCTAGGAGCTGGGCGCTTCGGGCGCGGTCTTGGTGCGCAGGAAACCGACGAGGTCCTCCATCGCGTACGGCTTCGGCACGAACGCGATCGGCCCCAGGCCGGCGCGCTCCAGTTGACGCTCCGTCAAATGGTAGGCGCTCGTCAGGACGATGCGGACCTCCGGGTACGAGAAGCGGAGGCGGCGCGCGAGCTCGAGCCCGTTGATGCCGGGCATCATCAGATCGATCAGCGCGATGTCGGCGCGCGACTCGACGAGGCGCGCGAGCGCGGACTCACCATCGTGCGCCTCGCGGACGTCGAAGCCCTCCAGACGCAGCCCGATCGCGAGGGCGCGGCGTTGGTTCTCTTCATCGTCGACGATCAGGATGCACGCCATGTTGAGTTCTCCGAACCGAGACCGACGTGGAGCGTGAAGCGCAGAACCGAACGAACCGCGAGAAAGAACTTAGAGGAGCGCCGCGCGCCGCTTGGGGGGGCTTACGGCCACGCGACGCTCCCAGTCGGCCACAAAGCACTAGGCGTGCCGACGAAAAGCCGGCCCAAACCGAGGAGCACGCCTCGAATCGTCGTCTCGTCCCTGCAAGCGAGGTTTCAAGCCTGCAAGGTGACCCGACTGGATCCACCTGGGGCGTTCGTGCGACGACGAGGGGCGCCCAGCCGTGCTCAGGAGACGTTGAGGCGCTTCATCTTGCGCCAGAGCGTCGTTCCCGAGAGGCCGAGCAGCTCGGCGGCCTTCTCGCGGTTGCCATCGACCTCGCGTAGCACGGCCGAGATCGCGTCCTTCTCGGCGCGGTCCACATGATCCTGGAGCCGGCCCGGCGGCGCGCTCGCGGGCGCGACGCGCTGATGCAGCTCGAGGGGCACGATGTCGTCGAGGCGCACGCGGCCGTCCAGCGAGAGCGCCACGCCCTGCTCCACCATGTTCTCGAGCTCGCGGACGTTCCCGGGAAAGTCGTAGCGCGTGAGGTACTCGATCACGCCCGCTTCGAGCTGCACGTTGCGACGCATCTTGCGCGCGTACTTCTCGGCGAAGTGCTGAGCGAGCAACGCGATGTCCTCGCGCCGCTCCCGCAGCGGCGGCAGGATGAAGCGCGCGACGTTGAGCCGGTAGTAGAGGTCTTGGCGGAAGCGCTTGTCGGCGATCGCCTCGCCGAGATCCTGGTTCGTCGCGGCGACGATGCGCACGTCGACCTTGATCGCCTTGTTCTCACCGAGCCGGCGGATCTCGCCTTCTTGGATCGCCCGCAGCAGCTTCGCCTGGAAGGCCGGCGCGGTCTCCGCGATCTCGTCGAAGAAGAAGGTGCCGCCGTTCGCCTCTTCGAGCAGACCACGACGCGCCGCGACGGCGCCGGTGAACGCGCCGCGCGCGTGACCGAAGAGCTCGCTCTCGAGCAACGTCTCGCTGATCGCGGCGCAGTTCACCGTGACGAACGGCTTGTCCTGGCGGAGCGAGTTCGCGTGGATCGCGCGCGCGACGAGCTCCTTGCCCGTGCCGCTCTCGCCCGTGATGAGCACGGTCGTGTCGGTCGGCGCGATGCGCACGATGCGGCCGAGCACCTCTCGGATCGGCTCGCTGCGCCCGATGATGTTGCCGAAACCGTACCGCTCGCGGAAGTCGGCGGCCATCGCCGTGACCGTGCCGGCGAGCGCGCGCTTCTCGACGGCGCGATCGACCTTCACGAGCAGCTCTTCTTCGGCGAACGGCTTCTGGATGTAGTCGTACGCGCCGACGCGCATCGCTTCGACCGCGCTCTCGATCGTGCCGTAGGCCGTCATCACGACGACCTCGGTGAGCGGCGCCACGTCCTTGGTGTGACGCAGGACGTCGATGCCGTCCTTGGCGCCCATCTTCAGATCGGTGATGACGAGGTCGTAGCGATCGAGCACCTTCTGACAGGCCTCGTCTCCATCGGCGGCCTCGGCGACGTCGTGGCCCGCGCCGCGCAGCATCAGCGCGAGCGTCGTCCGCATGTTCTTCTGGTCGTCGACGATGAGAATCTTGGCCAAGGGCTCCCCCGAACGGGACGATGGTAGCGGTCTCAGGGGCCGGGATCGAGCGCCGGCCGCGGCGCGTGGAGCGGGACGTCGCTCGAACGTTGCGACGCGAGCGCGCGCGCGACGCCGTCGCTGAGCGTGTGCAGCTCCTCGCTGCGCTCCTGCACCAGCTGCAAGCAATAGAGCGCGACGACCACGGCGACGGCGGCCAGACCGATCGACACCGAGGCGAGCGCGCGCGCGACACGATCGTTCATACCGACTCGAGGCATCGAAGATGCGATTTCATACGTCTCCTCCCGTGCTCGTCCGGACGCGGACCCACGCGGGCGTGCCTTCGAACGTGCCCATCGGCGTGTCCATCCGCCAACGACGACCGTCGACGTCGAGATCGAGCAGCGGCGTGATCTCGTAGATGCCCGCGTGATCGAACGTGTGCTCGGGGCAGTACGCGCGCGCATCGAGAGAGCGCATCGGCCCGCTGCGCGCGCTCACGCGTGCGAAGAGATCCGGGATCGGCGAGCCGTCGTTGCGCGTCATCGCGCACGTGTGCGTGGTGCCGTCGGGAGAGACCACGCGGAAGCGAAACCGGTCGGGCTGTACCCATGCGCGGATCGCGCGCGTCGATCGAACTCGCACGCGCAGCGCGATGCGGGCACCGCTCGTCGCGTCCACGTCGGTGAGCGTGACGCTCACGTCGCCAGTCGGCGCGGGGCGCAAGGCGCTCGCAAGGGCGGGCGAGAACGGGATCGGCGCAGGCCGGAACGTCGTGCCCGGCGTCGCACGCGCGCCGGTGTGCGTGCGCGTCGTGCCGAGCGAGCCGCCGAGCTCCGCGCCGGCACGGAGCGCGTCGAGCGCGCGACCCCAGCAGATCGTTCGCACGTCGAAGCTCTCGCTCCACGTCTGGCCCGGAGACAGATGGCGGGACTCCGGATGGCGCGGGCGCGAGGGCGCATCGCACCCGAGCGCGCGCCGCGAGCCCGCAGGCCGCACGTCGAGATGGACGAAGCGCACGTCCGCGACGATGTCGGCATCCACGCGGGCCACGACGCTCACGCGGTACTGGAACGGATGCGCGGCGTCGGCGAGCAGCGCGACGTCGACCGGCGCCGCAGCACGACTCTGAGCGCTCGCGGTCGAAGCGAGGACGAGCGCGAGCGCGGCGGCGAGCAGGAGCCTCATGCGGACGGCGTTGATAGCACGGCGTCAGCCGATCACGGGCTCGACGGCGGCGAGCACCGCGTCGCGCGCCTCGCGCGGGAAGCAGAGGCGCGGGCGAACGACCGCGACGTTGCGCAGGCGCTCGAGCGCGAACGAGATGTCGCCCAGACGCGTGAGCGGTCGATGACGGAGCGTGACCCAGAGGCCTTCGCTCGAGGGGCCGGCGGGCTCCGCGTACGGAACGTCCTCCGCGATGTCGAGCCACACGTGCAGGTCCGGTCGCAGTCCCATCGCCCGCACCACGTCGCACGCACGCGCGCGCGCCTCTTCCCACTTGGCCGGCTCGCCCTCGGGGAGCGGGACGGTCTTGGGCAGCGCGCGTGCACGAAAGCGGCCGGCGAGATCGGCCAGCACCGCGTCGCTCCCCTTCTCCCAACACGAGAGACAGTGCTCGAGGCGCGCGTCGTCGAGCGCGATGTACGCCTCGACCGACGGCGGGTCACCGACGACGGCGCGCGCGATGGCTTCGGGCGTGTGCTCGGGCGTCGCGCCTTCACGCACGAGCTCGGCGGCACGCTTGAAGATGCCGCGCACCAGGCACTCGGCTCCGCGCGTCGCTTTGTGGTGATAGACCTGCTGGTACATGAAGTGACGCGCGAGGAAGAAGCCCTCGATGGGCGGCAGGCCCTTGCGCCCTTCGATCGCGAGCACCCACTCGTCGCTGCCTTCCAGCTTCGCGAACGCGAGGCTGCGCAAGAGCCAGTCGAGATCGTAGTTGCCGTAGGCGACGCCGGTCATGTGGCTGTCGCGCAGCAAGTAGTCGCATCGATCGACGTCGAGCGTGCCGCTCACGGCCGTCGCGAGCCACGGCACGGGATGCTCGCCTTCGATCAGTGACGCGACGCGCGCGGGCATCTCCGGATCGAACGAACGCAGGACCGCGTTCACCTGCGTGCCCGGGTCGGTGAGGATCGCCGTCGTCCATTCTTCGTGCGGGCGCGCGCTCGGCATGACCTCCTCGAAGAGATGCGAGAACGGGCCGTGCCCGAGGTCGTGGAGCATCGCCGCGGCGAACGCATCGCGCGCGTGCGTCGGATCGAGACGGAGCGACGGCGGCAGATCCGCTTGGCGCGGGCCGACGTGATCGAGCAGCCGCGTCATCACGTGCGCCGCACCGAGCGCGTGCGCGAAGCGCGAGTGCTCCGCGCCCGGGAACACGAGCGACGTCAGACCGAGCTGTCTGATGCGCCGCAGACGCTGCACCTCGCGCGTGTCGAGCAGCGCGAGCGCGACCTTCTCGAAGTCGCCCTCGTACGCGACCAGACCGTGCACGGGATCGCGGAGCAGCATGCGCCGCGCGATCTAGCTCAGAACTCGACCCGTGCCGTGACCATCAGCTGGCCTGCGAGCGAGATCGGATCGACCTGCGTGATGCGGATCTCCTGCGCGTAGAAGAACGGGCTGAGGAAGGGCATCGACGGCTGACCATCGAGACCGAGGTGCAGCTCGCCGGGAAGCACGACTCCGTCCGAGAGGATCGCGCCGAGGGTCTCGATCTCGGGAATGGCGGCGCCGATCGGCGCGAGGAACGACGTGTCGATGCGCAGTCTCGCTTGTCCGAGATGCGGGCGCGCGTCCATGGCCTTGGCCGGGCCGAGCGAGAGCGCCAGGAGAAGAGGAAGGAGGTGCACTCCGAAGGCGCACTGCGAGCTTCGTGCCGCTCCGCTTTTCGCGCATTTCGCGTCGAATCGGGCCCCGCCTGTCGAGAACACAGACACCCACCGTGACCGTGTGTTCGCGTATCCGACACCACCCGCGCCATGACCGTCATAGCCCCCGATCGATCGGAAGCGTCGGGGCTGCGCGCCCCCAGCGCCGCGCCTCTTCGTCGACGTCGATCGCAGGATCCATCGCGAATTCAGAGGGGAGAGGGTCTATTCCGGGCTGGATCCACGTTTGCAAACGGTCCCGATGCCCGGGCCTCCGTCCGAGCACCAAGGAGAGAGGAAGACATATGACGATGACAAGGAAGGTAGTGGCCCTCGGCTGCGCCCTCGGTCTCGCCGCAGCGTTCCCCGGATGCAGCACCGGTGGTGGTGGCACGGGGGTTCTGCCCGGCGTCGAAGCCGTGGTGTTCGTCCAGCGGGCGTTCGAGCGCGCGGACCTCACGCAGGACATCAGCGGTGGCTCGCGCCAGGTCATCGACTACCAGCGCTACACGCCTGGTACGGCGGCCCACCCGGGCGGCGTCTTCGTGCTCTCGCCGCCCACGCCGGACGGGACGATCACGAACCTCACGCGCAACTTCGAGGGTGTCGACATCGCGGGTCTCGATCTCTCGTTCGACGCGAACCAGGTCGTGTTCTCGATGCGCATCAGCGGCGGCGACGACCACTACCACCTCTACACGGCGAACGTGGACGGCACGGGCGACGTGCACCAGCTCACGTTCGGCGACCAGGACGACATTCGTCCCATCTTCGCGCCGGGCCGCCTCGTCGCCTTCGCGACGAACCTCTCGTACACTACGCTCGGCACGCGCGCCGACGAGTACGAGCACTCGCGCGAGGTCACGCAGATCGCGGTCGTCTCGCTCGATGGCGGTGACCCGACGCTCTGCTCGCAGAACCTCTCGCACACGGCCGATCCGTTCCTCCTCAGCGACGGCCAGATCGGCTACTCGCGCTGGGAGCACCTCGGCCCGGTCAACGACGTGAAGCTCTTCCGCATGAACCCGGACTGCTCGGGCATGGAAGCCATCGCGGGTCAGTTCAACAAGGACTTCAACTCGATCGTCCAGGCGACCGAGATCGAGCCCGGCGTGTTCGTCGCGATCGGCACGAGCCGCAGCCGCACGATCCAGTCCGGCGCGCTCATGCACATCGACGCGCGTGCGCAGACCGGTGAGGACCCGCTCCGCATCGACGTGCAGCAGGCGCGCTTCACGAACTGGACGCCCGCGGTCCCGACGGATGGCAACTCGCCGCCGTCCGGTGTCGGCCGCTACCGCAACCCGCGCAGCATCTCGCTCGTCCAGAACGGCGTGAACACGCCGACGGGTCAGTTCCTCGTGTCGTGGTCGGACGGCGACGTCAACGACCGCAACGAGCTCGCCGACACGGCGCCGCAGTTCGGCATCTACATGTTCGACCCGAACAATCCCGATCAGCGCACGCTCGTGTACGACGACCCCACGATGTGGGACCTCTACGCGATTCCGGTCTCGCCCCGCGTCGAGCCGCGCATCATCCCGCGCACGGTCACCGGCACGCCCGATCAGATCGCGACGCGCCCGGCCATCATCGGCGCGATCGACGTCGCGGAGACCTCGCTCGGCTACGAGACCATCGGTGGTGTCGAGGGCGCAGCGCTTCGCGGCATGCCCCTTCACGACGCGCTCCTTCAGACCCGCGCGGTCCGCGTGGTCGAGGGCTTCTCCTCGGAGATCGGCCCGGTCGGTATGTTCGGTCTCACGATGCACGAGGGTGCGGCCATCCTCGGTGAGGTCCCGGTCAACGCCGATGGCAGCTGGCGCGCGGCGATCCCCGCCATGACGCCCGTCCACCTCCAGCCGATCGATCGCTTCGGCATGGCCATCCGCAATCAGCTGCTCTGGATCCAGGCGATGCCCGGTGAGAGCCGCGAGTGCGGTGGTTGCCACAGCTCGCGCTCGGGCTCGGTCCTTCCGCGCGGCGGCGTGCCGCAGACGATCGCCCAGCAGAACGCGCCCTTCATGGGCACCTTCCAGCGCATCGCGGATCGCCGCGAGCTGCCCTGGTACAACGCGGCGTCGCACCGCACGATGCAGGACGTCTTCAACGACAACTGCGTCAGCTGTCACGGCGCTTCGAGCCCGCTCGCGCAGCAGACGTACCACGTCGAGGTCACCACGATGACGGGCGAGATGCTCGCGTACGACATCCCGTGGCTCGAGCTCGATGACCGCCAGATCGAGGTCTACTACGAGCGCGAGGTTCGTTCGTACCCGGCCTCGTACGTCACGCTGCTCTACCCGTCGGCCATGATGGACGCGACGGT
>CAYSCF010000187.1:0-13345 GCA_964429305.1 uncultured Sandaracinaceae bacterium
AGCGTGCTCGTCACCGGCGAGAGCGGCACGGGCAAGGAGCTGGTCGCCCGCGCGATCCATGCGCGGAGCGGCCGCGCGAACGGGCCATTCGTGGCGCTGAACTGCGCCGCCCTTCCGCACGAGCTTCTCGAGAGCGAGCTCTTCGGCCACGCGCGCGGCGCATTCACCGACGCGAAGGTCGCACGCAAAGGCCTGTTTCTCGAGGCCGATCGCGGGACGCTGTTCCTCGACGAGATCGGCGAGATGCCCCTGCGCACGCAAGTGAAGCTGCTGCGCGCGTTGCAAGAGCGGACGGTGCGGCCTCTCGGAAGCGCCACCGAGATCCCGTTCGATGCGCGGCTCGTCACGGCGACCAACCGAGATCTCGCGGCCGACGTCGCCGCGCGTCGCTTCCGCGAAGACCTCTACTACCGCATCAACGTGGTCTCGCTGCACGTTCCAGCGCTGCGTGATCGCGTGGGCGACGTGCGCGCGCTCGCCGAGTCGTTCCTCGCGCGCTTCTCCGAGCGGCAGGACCATCGCGTACGCACCATCTCGCCGGCCGCGGTCGGCGCGCTCATGGCGCGAGCCTGGCCGGGCAACGTCCGAGAGCTCGAGAACGCGGTCGAGCGCGCCGTGTCCATGTCCGAGTCGGACGCTCTCGACACGCTCGACTTCGCGGAGGACGCCGCCGGACGATCGGAGCCGCCGCCGCCGCTCGCTTCGCCGCTGCTCCCCGAGCGCGTCGAAGATCTGATCACCGCCGACGAGCAGGAGTGGCGCTACCTGCAGCACGTGCTCGCCAAGCTCGGAGGCAACAAGTCGCGCGCCGCCGAGGTGCTGGGCTACGACCGACGAACGCTCCATCGCAAGCTGCTGCGCGCGTCCAAGCGACCGAGCTGATCTCTCGGCACTCGCGAGAGATCACGCATGCGCCGAGGGAGCGAGCCCGTTCTCGGGCTCGTCGAGCCAAGCGAGGATCTCGGTGACGCTGGCGACGGCCAGCCCGACGCAGGCGTCGGCGGCGCCGTAATAGAGATGCAGCGTGTCACCGTCGGAGCACGTCATGCCGCAGGGTGAGACGACGTACGGGGCTTCCCCCTCCATCTCGTAGAGCTCTTCGGGCCCGAAGATCCACGATGCACCGCGCGCGATGCAGCGGTTGGGGCAGTCGCGATCGAAGAGCGCCGCGCCGATGCGAGCGATGCTGCCGGGCGCTCGATCGCGGGCGCCGCGATAGAGCATCAGCCAGCCCTTCGCCGTCTCGATCGGCGGCGACGAGACGTCGATGCGACCGCCGTCCCAGAAGCGACCTCCACGCGCACGCAACATGATCTCGTGGCCGCCCCAGCTCCGCAGGTCGGAGGAGTAGGAGATCCAGAGGTCCCCGCCAGCATCGCCTCCGGGGCGATGCACGATCGCGAATCGTCCGCCGATGCGCCGCGGGAGCAGCGCTGCTTGGGCATCGGGCGGCTGGAACGCGAGCCCGAGTCGCTCGAACGAACCGAAGTCGGTGGTGAGCGCGAGCGCGACGCCGGGCCCGTCCTCTCCGAAGGCCGTGTACGCGATGGCGTAGCGGCCGAGCTCCGGAACGTGCGTGATGCGCGCGTCGGCGAGGCCCCATCGCTCTTCGGGATGCCGCTCGGGGTCGCGCGTGACGCTCGGCGCCGGATCGATCACCCACGAGTCGATGCCGTTCGTGGATCGTGCGACCGAGAGATGCGAGAGGCCCGTCGGCTCCTCCATGCGGCAGAGCAGCAGCGTCGCGCCGCTCTCGAGCACGACGGCGCCCGGATTGAAGGCCGAGTGAACGCGATACGGCCACTGCGCGGCGCGCAAGATCGGGCTCTGGGGATGTCGAACCAAGAGCGGCTGCCGGAGACGATTCACCATGCACCTCGACGCGATGAGCCGTGTTCCGAGCAGGAAGCGAGCCAGGACCGCGCGCTCGCGATCCGCACGCGGCACGAGCGTTGCGACGGCCGCCCGCGTGTCCATCCGACGAGCCCCGCTCGACGATCGCGGAGCCGCACCTCGCGCGGCTCACACGCTCGAGGTCGCGATGGACCGCGTTCGTCGCGCCATCGCGCGCGCGAGAGAGGGCGAGCCGCGCCTCGGTGTCGTTGCAACCGTCTTGCATCGCATCGCGCTGGTCGACCTCGCGATCGCCGCCTGCGCGGATGCACTGAAGCTCGAGCTGCCCGATCCGCTCCGGCGCTCGATCGGCGACGAGCACGAGTGGCTCGAGAAGGATCGGCGAACCTTCCTGCGCGACGCCGATCGTCTGGGCGCGCGTCCACGCGGCGGCCGCCGAGAGCTGGGTCTGGTGCTCGCGACCGGCACGGCCATCGGCACCATCGCCACGACGCTCTTCCAGATCGCGCGCGCGCGACGCGACCGAAGCGAGCTCGCCTCGCGATCGCGTGAGTGAGCGCGCGTGGCACGCGTGATGCTCGATTCGGTCCGAGGGACCATGAGCACCACGAGCCATCCAGCCACCGAGCTCGCCATCGTGAGTGCGCGCGCGGCGCGCGACGAGATCGGTGATCGAGAGACCATCCCGCACTGGACGAGCACCGCCCGTCTCACGCTCGGAGCCGGAACGTTCGCGATGCCGATGTACGCGCTCGCGATCGCGCTCGTGAGCCTCGCGAGCGTGGCCGAGCCACCACCGCTCCTGCTCGCGCTGACCGTGGGGCTGCTCGTCCTGCACATGATGATCGCGCTGCTCTACGTGGCGTTCGCCGGACAGAATCCGCGCCTCTATTCGCCGTTCGCGTGGCAGATGGCGATGGTGTTCCTCGGGCCGGTCGCGATGCCCGCGTACTGGGTCATCCACGTGTGGAACGCGCCGCGTGCGACGGGTGAAGCCTCGAAGGGCCGACGCCACTACGACTCCCTCGAAGCACGCTCGCACGTCGGCCGTCTCGGCGCGCCCCTCGGCCCGCTCGTGACACCGCTTCTTCCGCTCTGAGCCTGGACAGCGTCTTGCAGTCGAGCCCGGGCCCGCCGATGCGATGTCCGTTTCGCGCGCGCTCCGAGGCCTACGAACATGTCCAACGACCCCAAGAAGCCGACCGACAAGATCGCCACCAGCACGAAGGCCAAGATCGATCACGTGGCCGATGCCGCGAAGTCGGCGATCGACAAAGCGAGCACTGCCGCCCACGACGCGACGGACAAGACCGCCAGCGCGGCGCGCGAGGCAGCCAAGGCCGCGGGCGAGAAGGTCCACGAGGTCTCCACGCTCGTCGGGCACAAGGTCGAAGCGGCCGCAAAGAGCATCGAGAAGGCGGGCGACACGGTGAGCAAGAAGATGGAGAGCTGAGAAGCCACCATGGTGCTCACCGTCTTGCTCGTGCTGCTCGCCATCGCTCTCGTGGGCGGCGGCGTCGGTCACTCGCGGATGGGCGTCACCGGGTGGTCGCCCGCGGGCCTGCTCGTGATCGTACTGGCCGTCCTCTATTTCAGCGGCCACCTGCGCGGCTGATGTGGGACGGCGGGCGTCGTGCAGGTGTCTCGCTGGTGCGACGTTCGTTGCGCTGGCTTCCTGTGCGACCCCGTTCTTCCCCAAGCCCTCGCGCGTCCCAGCGCTCGATGCGATCGCGCTCGCGCAGACCGAAGGGGCGGGAAGCGTCGATGCCGCCAGCTACGAGCTCGCGCTCGCCAACGAGCTGATGCAGCAGGCCGACGACTCGTTCCACTCGGGGCACATGGACCAAGCGAGCGTCTCGCTGGAGGCGGCGCAGGCCGCAGCGCAGCGCGCGACGGCAATCGCACGCAACTCCCGCACGAGTCCTCGCTGACTCGCCGAGACGTGGCACGGCGTTCGCTCCGTTCCGAGCATGACGCAGTCTTCGTCGTTCTCTCGATCGGGTCGGACCTTCCTGCGCGTGGTCCCGACGCTCCTGTACACGACGGCCTTGCTCGCTGCGGTCGTGTTCGCTTTCACGCACGCTGCGCTCGCGTGGCACGTTGCGCTCTACGCCAGCCTCGCCGGTGTGTTGGTCGCGCTTCCGGCGAGCCTGCTCGACGCGCGTGATCTCGATGCGATCGCAGAGTGGGACGAGGAGCGCGGCGTGACGCTGACCTGCGTCGTGCTCGGCCTCGGCGCGATGACGCTCGCCGCGCTCGACGTCCTGATGCAGCGGAGCGCGTTCGGAATCGCGCTCCCGCCGATTCCGATGATGCAGGGCAAGCCCGACGTGGTCGTCGCGGTGTTGCTGCTCGTCGGTGCCGCCGGCCTCTCGATCGCCGCGAGCGTCGTCGGACGGTCGCTCACGCGCGATCGCGCGATTCGACTGCGGGCGGCCGACCCGCGGCTGCTCGGGCCGACGCTCGTCCCGGCGCCAGCGCGCCGCCCACGTCCGTAGCTTCGTGGGCTGCGTCTTGCAGCGAGCAGCTCATGACTCACCTCCGTTCGATCTTCGCTCCTCTCGTCGGTGTCTCGATGCTCTCGCTCGCGCTGGTGAGCGGATGCGGTCACGGCCCCACGCGCACGCAGACAACCACGACCGCCGTCTCCGAGCGGCCGACCGAAGGCGGTCAGACGGAAAGCCGCACCACCGAGACGGTCCAGGTGGCCGAGGACGGAACGCAGTCGACGGACACCACCGGCACGAGCCACGTCGAGACGCCGCCACCGCCGACGTGATCGCGCGCGCACGTTTCGTCGCGAAGTGAGATCCGTGGTGTAGCCTTCGCGGCGAGTGGACTTCGCGCTTCGCTGGCTCTCTGCGTTCGTCTTCACCGAGCTGGTCGAGACCGGGATCTACGTGCAGGCGCTCGGCGCGCGACCGCTGCGCGAGCGCCTGGCGATCGGCCTCGGCGCGAGCGCGATCACGCATCCGCTCGTCTGGTACGTGATCCCCGACGTGACGCACTCGTTCGCGATCGCGTGGTGGCCGACCGTCGGCATCGCCGAAGCGTTCGCGGTCGTGGTCGAAGCGATCTGGCTCTGGGCGTTCGGCGTGAAGCGAGCGTTCTGGTGGTCACTCGCTGCGAACGGCACGAGCTTCATGCTCGGGCTCTTCGGATACGCGATCTTGAGATGGTGAAGACGCCCTGGATCTCGGTGGTGCTCGGCGCCTCGTCGATCCCGCTGACGCCCGTGATCTTCGCCGTGCTCGCTGCCGAGCACGCGGTGCATCAACCGGGCATCACGCCGTTGCCGGGCGCAGCGCTCGAGCTCCACCTCGCGACCGCCGTCTGCGCCGTCGTCTCGTTCGCGGTGTTGACCACGCAGATCGTGATCTACCGACGCACGCGCTCAAACACCGCGCTCGCCGGGCTCGTGCTCAGCGCGATCGGACCCCTCGTGCTGGTCGGGGGCTTCGTGCTCTTCGCCGTCGCGTCGATCGCCGCCGTGGTCGGTCTCTGGCTGACCTCGCTGGTCTGAGGGCGGACGCGACGCGATGCTCGCCGGCACGGGCGGCCACGGATCGCGCCACGTGCGCCAGAGCACGAGCGCGCCTAGCACGAAGAGAACGATCGCCGAGTAGTGGCCCGGCGTGAGGCCGAAGTAGCGCGGATCGGACGAGTCGAGATCCGTCGCGCGCAGGAAATCGAGCCCGAAGCGCACCGGCGCGTAGAGCACCGGCAGGAGGCCGAGAAACAGACCACGAGGTCGCTCGCGGCGCGCGAGGAAGAGGAAGAGCGGGATCATCACGAGACACCACAGCACCTCGTAGAGCCCGAGGTCGTGACGCACTTGGTAGGGCGGATAACCGACCTCGTAGTCGGCGACGCCGAGCGGGAACATGGTCACGCGGCCCGGATGATCATGGGTGACGAAGCAGCCGAGGCGGCCGAAGAGCCAGCCGAACGGAAACGAGAACGCGATCGGATCGGCTGCGATGCGGACCGACGGATGATCGCTGCGCCTCCGCTGCCAGACGAGCGCGCCCACGATCGCGCCGAGAAATCCTCCGAACGACGAGAGGCCGTTCCAGATCTCGAGGACGAGCATCGGCCGCTCGGCGACCACGTCGGGATGGTACGCGAGCGAGTCGACGACGTGACCGATCACGAAGCCGAAGACGATCACGTGGCCGGACAAGCCCGAGATCGCGATCGGCTCGAGCCCGACCTTCTTCGCGCGGCGCTCCGCGACGAACGCACCGAGGATGACCGCGGTCGCCACGAGCAGACCGAAGGGATGGATCTGGACGTCGGGCGGGAAGTCGAACGTGTGCCAGAGGATCGTGACGGGTGCGATCTCGGGAAGCGGGATCACCCAGGGCGTCGCCTGGAACCACGGGATGTAGAGGAAGAGCAACGACCGTTCAGTCGACGTCTTGCATCAGATCGAGCATCTCGTCGGGCTCGACGAACTGCACCACGCGATGGACCTCGTGGCCTTCCGAGTCGTGCATCACGACGAGCGGCAGACCTCGCTGCTCGTAGCTCGCGAGCAGCGCCTGACCCTCGGTCAGATCGTGGCCCGGCGAGAGATCGACGTGCACCGCGACGAAGCGGCTGCCCTCGGCCTGGATGCGCGGATCGGGGAACGTGTTGCGCTCCAGCTCACCGCAGGCGCCGCACCAGCTCGCGCCGAAGTCGACGATGTACGGCGTGTGGCCCGCGCGCGCCTCGGCGATCGCGGCCTGCGCGTCCTCGCGCCAGTGCAGTCCCGGCGGCGCCGCGACGAGCCACGCGGCGAAGCCGAAGCCGCCGACGACGGCGAATGCCACACCGAGCGCCTTGCGCGCGCGGATCACGTTGCTCGGCTCGTGGAAGTCCAGATGCACCGCGCCTGCGGCGACACCGAGCGCGACGAGCGCGAGCGCCGACCCGATCACCCACGTCTCGTGATGCAGCGTGCGGAAGCCCGGGATGAACTCGCGCACGAAGTAGAGCGCCATCACGATGAGCAAGATGCCGAACACGCTCTTGACGTGGTTCATCCACGCGCCGCTCTTGGGCAGCGACGCCGAGAACGTGCCGACGACGAAGAAGAGCGTGCCGAGACCGAGCGAGTAACAGGCCATCGCCGCCGCGCCGAACGCGACGTCGTGCGTGTTGGCGATGTACGTCAAGAGGCCGACGAGCGCCGGGCCCGTGCAGGGCGCCGCGACGAACGCCGACACGAGGCCGAGGCCGAACGCGCCGCGATGCCCGATGCCGCCGACGGACGCGAAATAGTTCTGGAGCGAGGGAGGCAGGTTGAGCTCGAACGCGCCGAACATGCTGGTCGCGAGCACGAGCAGGATGACGGCGATCGGGAACACGACCCACGGGCTCGCGAGCCACGCGCCGAACGCGGCGCCGGTGAGCGCGATGACGACGCCGATCGGGGTGAAGAGCGCGACGATCCCCATCACGAACGACGTCGAGAGCAGCGCCGCTTCGCCTTTACTCTTGGCCTGCTTGGCGCCGAACACGCTGACCGTGATGACGATCATCGGATAGACGCACGGCGTGAGCGCGGTCGCGAGGCCGACCAGATAGATGAGCGGCAGCGCGACGAGGTAGTTGCCCGAGTCGAGCGCGCCCGTGAACGACGTGTTCACGTCGTCGAAGAAGTCGGCGCGCGCCACCGTGGGGCAGAGGCAGAGCAGTGCGCCGGAGAATAATGAGAGCGCGGCCCCGAGCCGGCGCGAGAGCGTCATGACAACCGATTATAGTCCGCCTGGCAGAACGTCCAGATGCAGCGCCCTCCTCACCGATCTCCACCGCGCCCCTCCGCGCCGCGAGCCCGCCCGCCTCGGCAGGATCGTCCTCCGCTCCGCATGCAGCCGACCACGCTGTGGGAGTACCCGTCGCAGCACTACGGGGAGGGCGAGCAGGGCAGCTCGCGCTACGTCGGCGCGACGCCGAGCTGGGTGATCTGGAACCTGATCCAGCGCTACACCAAGCCCGGCGATCTCGTCGTGGATCCGATGGTCGGCTCCGGCACCACGATCGACGTGTGCAAGGACACCGATCGCCGTGCGCGTGGCTTCGATCTCGCGCCGAGCCGGCCGGACATCGAGCGCGCCGACGCACGGAAGATCCCCGTGCCGAGCGGCTCGGCGTCGCTCGTCTTCGTCGATCCGCCGTGGGGCGATCACATCGACTACTCGCCCGATGCGGCGTGTATCGGAAAGCTCTCCGCGTACGACCCGCGTTACTACGAGGCGATGGGCAAGGTGCTCGACGAGTGCACGCGCGTGCTCGCGCCCGGCGGGCACCTCGGCCTGTTCTGCTGCGACTACTTCGAGAAGAAGAAGGGCCTCGCGTGCGTGGGCTTCGAGCTCTTCGCGCTCGCGATCCGGCAGCTGCGCCCCGTCGACATCGTCACCGTCGTGCGCCACCACAAGACGCTCTCGATGGGCAACTACCGACGCGCGGCGGAAGAAGGAAACTTCTTCCTGCGCGGGTTCAACTACCTCTTCATCCTCGAGAAGCCCGAACGACGCGGACCGCGATGATGCCGCATGCGATCGTTGCCTTCGCTGCAATGATGGTGCTCGCGGGGTGCGAGTGCGCCGGCGGTCTTCCCTCGGCGATGCGCACGTACGGCGAGGGCTACGACGTCGTGCCGACGACCGAGTGGACGCTCGAGGGATACCGCTTCTATCGCGTGTCGGTGATCGGCGCCGATCCGCCGAGCACGCAGATCGTGGCGCTGGACGAAGCGACGGACGCGCACGTGGAAGGCGCCGCGCTCTTCGCGCTCTTTTCGGATCTGCCGCCGGAAGGCCTCGCGTCGCACGCGTGCTTCACGCTGCTCGACGGATGCACGCCGCTGGCCGATGCCGATCCGCGAGCGGCCGCCGCGCTCGGAGGCGAGACGAGCCTCGTGCGCGCGCCGCACCTCGACGATCAGGATCGCCTGGTCTTCGACGTCGCGCGCGATCGTCCGACGCCCGAGGCGACGCGCATCACGATCGACGTCCGCGGCGGTCGCATCGCATCGCGCGCGACGCTGCACGCGCCCGAGGCAGCGTCCGAGCCGGAGACGATCCACGTGACGTTGGGCTTGAGCGCAGCGCCGCCTTCGTTCGTGACTGCGACCTACACATCGCCCGCGACGATCGACGGATGCATCTCGGCTCTCGCGGGCGCGTGCGTCGCGACGACGCGGGTCACGCTCGAGGAGGAAGCGAACGAAGAGCTCACGCAGTTGCTCGCCGACGTACGAGCGATGCCGCGCTGCGAGCCGGGTGGGATCGAGCCAGGAGATCTCGACTACACGCTCTCGTGGCCCGGCTCGCCCAGCTACGTCGGTTCCGTCCCGGCAGACGCGTCGCGGATGGCTGCGCGCAACGAAGGCCCGTGCCGCGCGGACGCGCGCTTGGCGTGGTGGATCGCGCATTGGATCGTCGCAGCGGCTTCGCCCGCCGAAGTGCCCGGGCGCGCGCCGCCGATACCGTGAACGCGAAAGGTGCGAACGGCCGGTCTCGGATCGCGAGCTTCGGGTCGTTTCGCCCCGCGCTCCCACCCGAAAAAGCGGCTTGATCCTGAGGACCGGATGCGAAAGTTGGGATCAGTTCGCCTGGCACTGCGTATGCTCTTTGGAGTGACGTCGGTTCAGCCCGACCGGAGGTGGCCATGCGCCGCACGATGATGTTCGTCCTCGGTCTCGCGTTCACGCTTCTCATGCTCATCCCCGGCTGCGGTGGCGGCTATTACGGGCGCGGCGGTTACTACGGTCGCGGCGGCTACGGCTACGGTGGTGGTTACCAGCGCGGTTACGGCACCACGTACAGCTCCGGCTACTACGGGGGCGGCGGCTATGGATACGGCGGCGGCGGTCGCGGCTACTACGGCGGCGGCGGCCCGGTCGTGTACGGCAGCGGTGGCGGCGGTTACGGCCGTGGTGGCGGCGTCGTGGTCGCGCCCGGTGGTGGTGGCGGCTACTACGGCGGTGGTGGCGGCGGCCGCGTCGTCGTCGCGCCGTAACGCGCTGCGTCTCAGACGTCCTGTAGCTCTCGACGCAAGACCTTGCCGCGATCCGATCGCGGCAGCGCGTCGATGAAGCGCACGATGCGCGGGAACTTGTAGCGAGCGAGCTTGGTCTTGGCGTGCTCTTGCAGCGCCGAGACCATTTGCTCGTTCGGCTCGTGCCCGTCGCGCAAGACGACGATCGCCTTCGGTACGCTCAGGCCTTCCTCGTCGATCGCGCCGACGACGCAGCACTCCTTCACCGCGGGATGCGTCGCCAGGCAGTCTTCGATCTCGAGCGGCGAGACGAACATGCCTCGCACCTTGAGCATGTCGTCGCCGCGGCCGGCGTAATAGTAGTAGTCGCCCTCTTTCTTGAAGAGGTCGGCGCTGACCACCCAGTCGCCACCGACGAACGTCGCTTTGCTCTTCTCCTGGTCGCCGAAGTAGCAGAGCGCTGCGCTGTCGCCGCGTACCCAGAGGCGGCCCATCTCGCCGTCGGGAACGTCGTTGCCGTCGGGGCCGACGATGCGCGCGTCGTAGCCGGGCACGAGCCGCCCGAGCGAGCCGGCTTTCACGTCGCCGGGATAGTTCGAGATGTAGATGTGGAAGAGCTCGGCCGAGCCGATGCCGTCGAGGATCTCGCACCATCCGCGCGCTCGCCATCGATCGTAGAGGCTCGGCGGCAGCGCTTCGCCCGCGCTCAAGCACATGCGCAGCGACTTCATCGGGTGCTTCGCGGCGTCCTCGTGATCGGCCATCTGCCGGATCATCGCGGGCACGTTCGAGAGCACCGTGACGCCGTGCTTCTCGATCTCCGCGAAGAGCCGCTCCGGCGTGGGCTTCTCGGGGAAGAACACCGCGGTCGCGCCGAACGCGAACGGGAACATCAGGTTCGTGCCCGTCGCGTAGCCGAAGAAGAGCCGCGACACGCTGAGGAACACGTCGTCCTCGCGCAGCTTCAGCACGTGCTTCGGATAGAGCTCGGTGTTGTACGGGAAGTCGTGATGGAAGTGCACCGCGCCCTTCGGCTTGCCCGTCGTGCCGCTCGTGAAGAGCCAGCCCGCGACGTCGTCGCGCGACGTGTCGGCGTTCTGCGTGCGATCGGAGGCGCCGTCGATCGCTTCCTGGAAGTCCTCGCCGCCCTCCGGGAGCTCTCCGCCGCCCACGATCCAGCGCACACCGCAGCGCGGATGGCGCACGATGACGTCGCCGAGACGCTCCATCACCGACGCGTGCGCGATGACCGCGCGCGCGCGTGTGTACGCGAGGAGATGATCGAGATCCTCCTCGGTGCCGAGCGGGTTGCCCATGCAGAACACGGCGCCGGCCTTGAGGATGCCGAACCAGCTCACCGCGAACTCGACACCGTCCGGCAGCAGCAAGAGCACGCGATCTTCGAGATCGATCCCGCGATCGCGCAAGCCGTGGCAGACGCGGTTGCTCAGCGCCTGGATCTCCGCGTACGTCCAGGATCGGTCGCCGACCTTCACCGCGGTCCTGTCGCCGCGCCCCTCGCGGATGCGCGCATCGAGGAACCAGTCGGCCATGTTGAAGCGTTCGGGGAAGGTCGGCTTGGCGATGTCGGTCTCGGTCATGGGGGCCCGAACTCTATCAGCGCCGCGCTTGAGATAGTCTTCGCTCCGTGCAGCGCTTTTTCTTCGTGGCGATCGTGCTCGCGTCGGCCGCGTGCGGGACGCGGACGCCGCTCGATCTCCACATCCGTCGCGATGGAAGTGTCGACGCGTCCGAGGATCCCGTCGACGCAGCCCCGCTCGATTCACCCCCTTCCGATGGGGGGATCCCGATCGTGCCGGATGCGAACCGGATGGACACCGGCCTCGTCTGCAGCGCCGACACCTCGCCCCTGCGTGGGATGATCTGCGCGCAGACGATCTTCGGCCACTCGCTCAACTCGTCGTGCGTCTCGGGCGCCTCGGACGTGATCGCGGCTGGTGATGGCGTGCTGCGATGGGAATGCAACGGCACTCGCGCGGAAGCCGGCTTCTCGAACGGCGTCTACCACGGCACGCGGCACGGCCACGTCTTCTCGCTCTGCGCGCAGCCGGAGGTCCTCCACGGCGATCAGTGTCTGTGGCAGTCGACGCAGGTGATCGACGGAACGCTCGACGACGGGCACCTCACGCTGCATCTCGAGGCGACGCCCGTGGTGAGTGATGGCCACTGCGACGCGCCGTGCATGTCCACCGCGAGCGTCGGCGCCTCCTGACTCGACGTTGACGCGTCGCGCGCGCGCATCGGATGCTCTGGCGCCGTGTACGAAGTCCTCTCACACGACGATCGCATCGTCACGCTGCGCATCCGGGCTTGTCCGACGGTCGACGTCGCTCGCTCGCTGACGCGCGACATCCTGGCCGCCATGCCGCCGCGACCGAAGAAGGCGATCGCTTCGGTCGACTTTCGCTGCGCGCAGATCTTCACGCCCGAGGTCACGGACGTGCTGCTCGCTCTGCTCAAGGCCGACAATCCGTTCATCGAGAAGAGCGCCCACATCCTCGGCGCCGACGCGGGTGCGCTCTTCGCGTTGCAGGTCGAGCGGCTCGTGCGCGAGGCCGCCAACCCGCGCCGGCAGGTCTTTCGCGATCCGAGGCTCGCGCTCGCGTATCTGACGGACGCGCTCACGCCGGCGCAGCTCGACTGGCTCGAGAAGTGGTACGCCGCGGGCGATCCGAGCCGGATCTCGACACGGCCCTGAGCCGCCCCGGTGTTTGATAGCCTCGCGAGGGCCAAGATGATGGGCGTCGCGCGCGGCCCGCTCGAGACGCGCAACATGGCCGCGGACTGCCGACGCCTGGAAGTGATCGTGCGCTACCAGCTCTGACGTCTGCGCTAGTCTCTGCCGCGCATGGACAAGGACTACCTCGCACATCTCGAGCGCGAGCTCGCCAGCCTCAAAGAACAGGGCCTCTACAAGGCCGAGCGCAAGATCACGACGCCGCAGGATGCGCACATCCGGACGGACGACGGGCGCGAGGTCCTCAACTTCTGCGCGAACAACTACCTCGGGCTCGCCAACCATCCGGCGCTCGTGTCGGCGGCCAAGGCTGCGCTCGATCGATGGGGCTACGGCATGGCCTCCGTGCGCTTCATCTGCGGGACGCAGTCGCTGCACAAGGACCTCGAGGCGCGCTTGGCCGCTTTCCTCGGCACCGACGATGCGATCCTCTACTCGAGCTGCTTCGATGCGAACGGCGGCTTGTTCGAGACGCTGCTCGGCGAAGAGGACGGCATCATCAGCGACGCGCTCAACCACGCCTCGATCATCGACGGGGTGCGCTTGTCGAAGGCCAAGCGCTATCGCTACGCGAACGACGACCTCGCCGATCTCGAGGCGCAGCTGAAGCAGGCGAAGGCCGATGGCTGCAAGCGCATCCTGATCGCGACCGACGGCGTCTTCTCGATGGACGGCATCATCGCGCGCCTGGGGCCGATCTGCGATCTCGCGGACCAGTACGGCGCGATGACGATGGTGGACGAC
>CAYSCF010000188.1:0-13340 GCA_964429305.1 uncultured Sandaracinaceae bacterium
CGACCTCCGACGGGCAGGGATATTCTCTTCTGGGATTCGGCGCGACGGAGTCACTCGGCATCGGAACTGCTTCGATGCTGACCGGTGACACGCTCACTGGCTTGGCGCTGGGCGTCCGCGGCCCGACCATCAGCCTGGCGTCGGGACTGTCGATACCGAGCTTTGGCGCCATCCTGACCGCGATCGCGACGAGCTCCGACGTCGACGTCCTCGCCACACCTCATCTTCTCGCGATGGACAACGTGGAGGCGGAGATCACCGTCGGGTCGAACATTCCCCTCCAGCAGAATGGCATCGGCCTCGGAAGTAGCGGCAGCAGTGGCCTAGGCGCCCTGAGTGGTCTGGCTGGCCTCGGAGGCTCGGGAGCATCGAGCGCGCTCGGCGCGCTGGGCGGACTGACGGGTAGCACCGGTTCCAGTGGCCAGAGCTCGGTCGGTGGGTCGGGCGGGCGTCAGAACGTCGGTACGACGATTCGCGTCACACCTCACATCAACGATGCCGGAGAGATCCGACTCGAGATCGAGGAGGAGATCAGCGAAGCCGGTGCGCCTCAAGGCTCCCTGGGCGCCGTCCCCATCCAACAGCGCATCGCCAAGACGCAGGTTCTGGTTCGCGATCAGCAGACCGTGGTCATCGGTGGACTGATGCGCGACCGCGTTGCCAGCACCGAGGACAAGATTCCCATCCTCGGCGACATTCCGATTCTCGGTGCGCTCTTTCGCCGACAGTCCCGGACGACGGAGAAGACGAATCTTCTCCTGTTTCTCACGCCCTACATCATTCGTAGCCCGGATGACCTGCGCTCGCTCTTCGAGCGCAAGATGCGCGAGCGGCAGGACTTCTTGGATCGCTACTTCGTGTTCGGCGATCACGAGTACGAGCCCGTCATCGATTTCTCGCGGACGCGCGGGCTCGTCCTCGAGATCTTCAACGAGCTCGAGGCCGTCGACTCGGAGCGGGCTCTCTCGGAGGAGCTGGGAACGCGTGCACCCGATGGCCATCCTTCGACGGCGCCTCTCGGGGAGGTCGAGCCGCTCGACGCGGACGAAGGGGATTTGATTATCACGGCAGATGGCCTCCGCAGACGCGGGGAGCTGGATGTGCATTCCATCGAGCAGAGGTGAGTCGCATGAGCCTGACTTCGAGGAGAGTGGACTTCGTACGGAGCGTGGGTTGGGGCGCCGCGCTCGTGCTGTATCCGGTGGCGTGCTGGACGACGGCGTGCACGCAGACATCGGTCTCCGGTTGGACCGCAGGCACGTTCGACGTCACGGCGACGCTCGGTGACAACCAGTGCGCGGGAGGCTTCGATCCCGACGGCACGGTGACGTACTCGGTCGAGGTCCGAGCGAGCGGAACGGCGGCGTATTGGCTGCGCTCCGGGGTGGACGCGGTCACGGGCACGTATCGCGTCGCGGACCGACATTTCCACTTCACCTCGCAGTCGCGCGCGACGGCGTGGGCGGCCGATGCCGCGACGGGGGTCACCGGCTGCACACTGGTGGAGACCGAGACGATCGACGGCAATCTCGTCGACGACGAGCCCGATGCGAGCGTCGACGGCGCGACCCAGCCCGACGCGTTCGATCTCGAGCTCGACGGGATGCTTCTGGACGGCAGTGGCTGGGAGGACGTCGGACCGCATGACGGCGGGATCGACGCCGGCCTCTACTCCACCAGCTTCACCGCCACGGACACGATCCAGATCAGCATCGCATCCGGCTCGGACTGTCGCGCCATCCTGCAGTCGGCGGGGGGCTCGTTCCCCGCGCTACCTTGCACGGCGTCCTACGCGGTGGAGGCGACGCGCGAGTAGCTCTCACTCTTGTCGCAACGCTTCCACAGGGTCGAGCGACGCAGCCCGACGCGCAGGAGCGGCGCCGAACACGACCCCGACGACGACCGACACGCCGAGCGCGAGCGCGACACCATAGAGCGGCACGATTGTGGTCCATCCTCCGAGCTGGGCGATCGCGAACGCCACGCAGGTGCCCAGCGCGAGGCCGGCCACACCACCACCGAGCGAGACGATGACCGCCTCCAGCAAGAACTGCGAGAGGATGTCCGAGCGCCGGGCGCCGACCGCCATCCGCACTCCGATCTCGCGGGTACGCTCCGTGACGGATGCGAGCATGATGTTCATGATCCCGATTCCGCCGACGACCAACGAGACCAACGCGATCGAGCCCAGTAAAGCGGTCAACGTTCCGGTGATGGAGCTCATCGTACGCAAGATCTCGGACTGCGATCGCACCGAGAAGTCGTCCTCTTCGTCGTCGCGCAGGGCGTGACGGGCGCGCAAGAGTGCGGTGGTGCGCTCGACGACGGCCGCGGTGTCGTCCTCGCTCATGGCGCGCAGACTGAGCGTCGTGAGGTGGTCGGAGCCGAAGAGCGTCCCGGCGTGCGTGGAGAGGGGAACGAGGACGACGTCGTCGGGCGAGCTGAACCCGGCATCGCCGACCTCGGCGAGCACACCGATGACGCGAAACGCGATGCCGCGAATCTGCACGCGCTCACCGAGCGGGTTGTCGCTGCCGAAGAGATCGTCCGCGACGTTGGCGCCCAGCACCACCACGCGCGCGCGGGTCGCGTCGTCGAGCACGCCCAGCCCCAGGCCGCTCGCGACGTCGAGGCTCTTCACCTCGAAGTAGGACGCGGTGACGCCGAGCACCTGCGCGGTCGTGTTCTCTTCCAGGTGGCGTATCTGCGCCGAGCCGGCGATCTCCGGCGCGACCGCTGCGACGCCCGGCACGCGCGCGATCGCTTCGGCGTCGGCCAGCGACAACGTCTCGACACTTCCCGTCTGGACCGGCCCGAAGCTCGCCGCGCCGGGTCGCACGGTCAGCAGGTTGGTACCCATGGAACGAATTCGATCCTCGACGCTGGCCCGTGCTCCTTCACCCACCGCGAGCACGATGACGACGGACGCGACGCCGATGATGGTCCCGAGCGCGGTGAGCGCCGTCCGGAGGCGATTGCCACGCAGCGAGCGGATGGCCGACCTGAACGTGTCGCGCAGCCTCACGGCGTGCCTACCGACTCGCGTGCCAGATCGCGAACGAAGGCATCGATCACGCGGCTCGAGTCCCCGTCGTCTCCGATTCGCCCATCTCGCATCCAGATCGCGCGCTCGAGGCGGCGTGCCACCGTCAGATCGTGCGTGACCACCACGAGCGTGGCCCCTTCGGCATGCAGCTCGCCCAACAACGCGAGGATCTCGCCACCGGTGCGGCTGTCCAGCGCGCCGGTCGGCTCGTCGCAGAGCAGGATCGAAGGGCGAGTGACGAGCGCGCGTGCGATCGCGGTTCGCTGCCGCTGACCGCCCGAGAGCTCCGCCGGTAGATGGTCTGCCCGATCCGCGAGCCCCACTCGGTCGAGGGAAGCGAGCGCACGTGCCCTCGTGTCGGTCGGAGGCCCGTAGAGAAGAGGTAGCTCGACGTTCTCGAGCGCCGTCAAGCGTGGCAGCAAGTGGAAGCTCTGGAACACGAAGCCGATGTGTCGATTGCGTAGGGCGGCGAGCTCGTCTTCCTCGAGCGTGCCGACGTCGCGGTTCGCGAGGCGATAGCTCCCCGACGTCGGCCGATCGAGGCAGCCCAGGATCTGCAAGAGCGTCGACTTGCCGCAGCCCGACGCGCCGACGATCGCGATCGACTCGCCCGCCGCGACGTCGAAGCTCACGCCGTCGACGGCCCGCACGGCGAGCTCCGCCCGCCCTGCGTGGTAGACGCGTTTCAGATCACGCAGCTCGATGACGTGCTCGCTCATGGCGGAGGTCCGCCCGGACCGCCTCCACGCGGCGGGCCCGGCAAGAGGCCGCTCGTGGCGTGCTCCGGGGTCGTCGCTCGCATCGACAGCGCGTCGGCGACGATGACGTCGCCCTCGGAGAGACCGCTCTCGATGACGATGCGCTCGCCGTCCGTGATCCCGGTTTCGACCGGCCGCGCGGTTCCGTCGGGCAGGACGACATCGCGTGCGCCGGCGTGACTCCGGATCGCGGTGAGCGGGACGGTCAGGACGTCCCTCAGGCGCGAGGTGACGATCTCCGCGTCGGCGCTCATTCCCGAGCGCAAGAGACTCACGTCGGCATCGGTGACTACGATCTCCACATCGAACACCACGACGCTCGAGTCCTCTTCGCCGAGCGGGCTCACTCGGTGGACCCGGCCCGTGAACGATCGCGTCGGGTAGGCGTCGACGCGGAACGAGACGTCCTGACCGACCTCGACGGTCCCGATCTGGGATTCATCGAGCTGTCCGATCACACGCAGGTCCGTCAGGTCGCCCAGGGTGCCGAGCGTGGTCCCGTTGCTCACCGTTCCGATGGCCGACGAGACGATCGCACCGCGCTCCACGTCGACCGAGAGGATGGTCCCGTCGAACGGTGCTTGGATCGCGGTGCGCTCCAGGTTCCGCCGCGCCTCGTCGAGCGCGAGTGTGGCCGACTCGACCTCGGCCGCGGCCGCGTCGACGGCGGCGCGACGGAGCGTGACGGTGACGCGCGCGACGCTGCTCGCATGCTGGCTCTGACGTGTCGCGTCGCTGGAGGTGAGCCCCTGCTCGGAGCCGTGGCGCGCAACCTCGGCCTGCGTGTCGCTCTCGCTGGCGTCGAGCTCGGCGGAAGCCAGCTGGGCCCGCGCCTGCGCGAGCGCGGCGCGAAGTCGGTGCAGCTCGATCTCGGCCGTGCGCACTTGGCGTGTCGCATCGGTCGCATCGAGTCGGAACAACACCTCGCCCGCGCGAACCGTCTGACCTTCCTCGACCGCGACCTCGACGACCTCGCCCGACGAGCGCGACGCGAGCGAGACCTGCGCATGGGGCTCGATCGTTCCGGCGATCGCTGCGACGTGGGTCAGCTCCCCGCGCGAGACGACGAGGGTCGCGACCTCGCCGTGAGCGCCGGCGGGTCGAAACGTCAGCGCCGCAGCGACGCCCACGACCGCGGCCACCCCGACGACGCTCAGGGCGGTGCGCCCCTTCATTCTGCCTCGTCATCGACGCGCACGTGGAACGCGTCCAGCAGGGTTCCGGTGAGGTGCGCGAGCGCGATCTCCGCCTCGCGACGATCGGCCACGGCGCGCAGCGCTTGAAGGGCCGCGGTCCGTTCGTCTTGCTGCGCTTGGACGACCTCGATGCCCGTCGCCGTTCCGAGCTGCAAGGCTTCGCGCTCGGCGCGGGCGAGCTGCGAAGCAGCGGCGAGAGCATCCGCGAACAGGACGGCACGTTCGTTGGCCGACAGCCACGTCGTGCGTTGAGTGGCCACCTCGGAGACGATCTCGCGCTCACGCGTTTCGTAACGGGCCGTCGTCGCTTCGAGCTGGGCGCTCGCCTGTTCGTGGCGTGCGCGATCGGCCGCTGGTCCGAGCGGCATGGTGAGCTCGATGCCGACGGTCGCGCTCATCGCCGGACGGCCGTCGGGCAAGGAGAGCGTGCGGAGCGTGTCCGAGCTGTACGTGACGCCGCCCGCCAGCTGTCCGACGAGGTCGAGCTGCACCTGGTCCGCATCGGCCGACGCCCGCTCGAGCTCGCGCGCGGTGTCGATGTCGGCGGCGAGCGCTGCGAGCTCGGGAGAGCTGAGGATGGCGCGGGCAGCGAGCGCCTCGGTCGAAGCCGGCGTCGCTGCCGTGGGATCAGCATGCGCGACGTGCAGCGTCCCGGCCTGCTCCGGCGAGAGGCCGAGCAGCACGGCAAGCGCGAGCGCGGACGTCTCGAGGGTGGCGCGTGCGCTGCGGCGCGTACTCTCGGCCGTAGCGAGCGCCGACGCGTAGCGGAGGGATTCGATGTGAGCGACCGTCCCCAGCGCTTCGCGTGCACGGGATTGAGCTGCTTGCTCCGCGGCCAGTGCGACCGCCTGATCGCTGACGTCCAATGCATCGAGCGCGTACGCGAGCTCGCGATGCGCGACGAGCACGTCGCGTACGAGCTCGCTGATCGACTGACGCGCGCTCAGGTGCGCGCCACGCGCGTCCGCAGTGGCCTCGCGGATGGCGGCGAGGGTAGCGTCCGCACCCGCTCCTCGAAACAGCGGTTGGCGAAGATCGAGCGTGAGCGTCGTCGCGTAGAGCGGACCGATGGTGTTGATCATCGGCGAGGCCGGGTTGAGGTTCGCCGCGCGCCAGCCGACGCTCGAGCTCAAGCCGAGATCGATCTCGGTCCCGACATCGGTCACGAGGTGGACTGCGGAGTCCACGCCTATGCTGTCCTGCTGCGAGCGCACGAGCGTTCCGCCCATCGCGGCCGCCAGCGTCTCGGTGTGTCCGCCCGAGCCGGAGACGGTGAGTGAAGGTGCACGCTCACCAATCGCAATCCGCATCGCTGCGTCGGCAGCGCGGCCGTCGAAGTGCGCCGCGCGCGCGCGCGGGCTCCTCTCGAGCGCAGCGCGGACCGCATCGGTCTCGGCGACTGGCGCCTGTGCGCGTGCGCCGAGCGGCATGAGCAGGACGCCGAGGAACCAGAGCCGGCGGAGCGTGGTTCGCACGCACGGACCCTAGTGCTGGGGATGTTCAGAGGGGACGCGCGAACCTCAAGAAGTGCAAACGCGGCGCATCGAAACGTCCGCCGAGCCGCCACGGTGCGATGCGCGCGCTAGAAGAGCGATCGTGGCCGGCCAGCGCATCTTGCTCGTGGACGACGATGCGGAGCTCGCCTCGCTCGTGCGCGGGGTCCTGGTCCGCGAAGGCTTCGAAGTCGAGATCGTGCGTGACGGCAAGCTCGGGCTCGCGCGTACGCTCAGCGGCGAGCACGCCATGGTCATCCTCGACCTGATGCTGCCTGTGATGAATGGCCTCGATGTGCTGCGCACGGTCCGTGCGACCTCTCGGCTACCGATCCTCATGCTCACGGCGCGCGGAGACGATGTCGATCGCATCGTGGGTCTCGAGCTCGGTGCCGACGACTACTTGCCCAAGCCATTCAACGCCCGCGAGCTCGTAGCCCGTATCCGCGCGATCCTGCGGCGCGCTGAGCCGAACGCGACGTCGGGCGAGACGATCGCAGTCGACGACGTCACGATGCAGCTCGGCGCGCGGCTGGTGCGGCGCGGTGGCGAGGAGATCCCGCTCACGGGAGTCGAGTTCGCGCTCCTCGAGCTACTGCTCCGCGCAGCCGGCAAGAGCGTCGAGCGTCACGTGATCTCCGAGAGCGTCCTCGGTCGTCGACTCTCGCCCTTCGAGCGCAGCATCGACGTCCACGTCTCCAACCTCCGACGCAAGCTCGGCCCCGGGCGTCGCGGCCGTGATCGCATCCAGACGATCCGCGGCACTGGATACGTCTATCTCGTCGAAGACGCGACGCGATGAGGAGCCTGGCAGCACGCATCTTCGTCTCGATCGCTCTGGCGAATCTGGTCGTGAGCGTAGCGGTCGGCATCGTGTTCGGTGCGAGCTTCGAACGGATGCACTCCGAGCACGATGCGATGACCGTCGACGTGCTGCGGGCCGAAGGCCTGCCGGCAGCGCAGGCCATCGAGGAGGGCGACGAAACGGGCGCGCTCGAGATCCTGCGAACGATCGCCGTGCGCACGGGCCTGAGCAGCGTCGTGGTGACGCCGGATCGCGTCGTCGCGCCGATCGCGCTGGAGCCGAGCGAGGTCGCGAGCGTTCGCGCTGCCGTCGATGCCGCATCGCGCGCGACCAACGGCTGGGGGAGTGCCGATGAATGGATTGCGCTGACCCCTCGCCATCACATCGCCGTCGCGCTCCAGCGTCGGCGGCCTCCCGGCATGCTCGGGCTGACGCCGCCTCTCTTGCAGTTGGCGCTGGTGCCGCTCTTGGCGGCGTTGGGCTCGTTCGCGCTCGCGCGCTGGCTGAGCCGTCCGATTCGCGCGCTTCGCGAGGCCGCGCACAAGGTGACGGCGGGAGATCTGACGGTACGCGTCGCGCCATCGATCTCGCCCCGAGCCGACGCAGAGGTCGCCGGGCTCGCGGCAGACTTCGACCGTATGACGAGCCGGGTCGAGATGTTGCTCGCTGCGCGAGAGCGACTGCTGCGCGACGTGTCGCACGAGCTGCGCTCCCCTCTCACTCGTCTCTCGTTGGCGCTCGAGGTCGCCCGGCAGACTTCGACGCCCGAGAGCGCGGATGCGCTCGATCGCATCGCACGCGAGACCGAGCGTCTGGAAGAGCTGGTCGGGCTCGTGCTCACGATGGCCCGCCTCGACAACGCCGGGGCGATCGATCTCGGACAAGTGCTGCGCCTCGACGAGATCGTCCTCGAGGTCCGAGGCGACGCAGAGTACGAGGCGCGCAGCACAGGACGACGGGTGGAAGCGAGCGCGATCGATGCGGTCACGCTCAAGGGCAACCCGGAGCTGTTGCGCCAAGCATTGGAGAACGTCATGCGGAATGCGCTTCGATTCGCGCCGGTCGGCACGGCGATCGAGATCGCGCTCGTGGCGAATGCGAGTGAGGCAGTCTTCACGGTGCGCGATCACGGTCCTGGCGTTCCGCCCGAGCATCTCGAAGACATCTTCCGCCCCTTCACGCGTCTGTCGACGGCCCGGGAACGCGACTCTGGCGGTGCCGGGCTAGGACTCGCCATCACCGATCGAGCGATCCGCCTACATGGAGGCAGCGCGCGCGCCGATATCCCGGAAGGCGGAGGTCTGCGCATCACCCTCGCCATTCCGAACCCTGACCATCGGGCAGCTCAGTAGCGTCGTCTCCGAGCGGGCGGCAAGTCACTGGCTGCGCCGCCAACCTCGTAGCCAGCCTGCCAGCGATCTGTCCGCCGATGACGAACCGGCGCGGGGCGCGATCCGGTGCGCCGGTCCTCCGCTGGAGCTCGGGACGACCTCTTAAGAGATCTAAACAGACAGGGTGTCCAATCTGAGGCCACGCAAACAGCAGAGGTCGTCAAGACGACGGACCGCGCAAATCGAATCGAGCGAATCGGCGCTATTTCTCACTCGGCACGGACAGTGCAGTTTGAAGGCCGAGATCGATGGGAGATGCCCTGACATCTTCCTCTCGCTCGCACGGCGGCTCGGCCCTCCGTGTTGGTATCACCCTCTCCTCGGGGTGTGCCTCTCGTTCTCTAGCCCACTCCACCGGACATCTCATGCTCATTCGCAGTTCGATCCGCGCGTCGGTTCTCGTTGCTCTCTCGCTCGGAGCGGTGGCCGCTCCACTCGCCGCACAAGATCGCGGGCGCCCGCCGCACGGCCCACCGCCCGAAGCGTTGGCCGCGTGCACGTCGCACGTCAGCGGCGCCTCGTGCTCGTTCACCGGGCCTGGCGGCGAGACGCTCTCGGGGACGTGCGTTTCGCCGTCGAGCAGCCTGCCGCTCGCGTGCATGCCGGCTGGCGGGCCCGGAGGTCACCGCGGCCCACCGCCGAAGCGCTGAGCCTGCAATGGCATCGGGGTGGGCGAGACATGCGCGGTCGACACCCCGTGGCGACACCCATCGAGGGCCCCGTCCCGTTCGACGTCTGCCGACGTTGCAGCGATCGCTGCGCACGAGGCCTCTGCGGTGGCGCATGCCCGTGGGCGCGACCGCGCGCAAATGGCTCCGCACGAAGCACGGGCCGAACCACTGCGATGACGAGCACACAGCGGCGACAACGGTCGCGGCCAAGCCGCTGGGGAACTTCCCCGGCGACTTCCCCGCGTTTTCAGCCGTCGTGTCTAGGCACACGACTTCGTTGAGCTCAAGACTTCACTGCCTACCGCTTACGAACAGATCGCGAAACCTGCACAATTTGCGGCGTTTCTGAGTTAACCAACGGGTCGCTGCTTCGCAGCGACCGCGGTGCACCCGGCCGCATTCCCTCCGTCCCCGCTCTCCGTCCGCGCTCTCCGTCGCGCTCTCCGTCCTTGCTTCGTTGGCTCCGACGTCGTTTCGGTTGCTTTGCCTGCTTCGTTTGTTTCGTTTACGCTACACGCATGTCCACCACGTCCTCAAGGCTTCCGACACCCGAGGCTGCGAAGTCGGCGGAGACGGCGCTGCGTGTGCTCGCGCCATTGAAGAAGCGTGCGGCTCGTTCGGTGCGCCTGCGCGTGGCTGACGCGCGCGATGAAGTGGTGCTTCCGCGCGAGGCGTTCGAGCTGCTGTTGGGCGTGCTCGGCGCGATGGCCGAGGGGAACGCCGTCACACTGGTGCCGGTGCACACCGAGCTGACGACGCAGCAGGCAGCGGATCTGCTTCAGGTCTCGCGGCCGCACTTCGTCGAGCTACTCGACGGCGGTCGGATTCCGTTTCGCATGGTGGGCACTCACCGCCGCGTGCTCGCTCGCGATGTATTCGCGTACCGCGACGACGCGCGCGCCGCGAGCGAGCGCGCCATGGAAGAGCTCGCCGCGATCGCGCAGAAGCAGGGTCTCGGGTACTGAATCGTGCCCGCGGTCGTCGTCCTCGACGCGTGCGTGCTCCATCCCGCAGCGCTTCGCGACTTCCTGATGCGGCTTGCGATCGCCGGTCTCATCCGCGCGCGCTGGAGCGAGACGATCCTCGACGAGTGGCAACGCAGCGTGCTGCGCGTGGTCGAGGGTGTCGATCCGGTCGCGCTACGACGCACGCGCGAGCTGATGAAGATCGCGCTCCCCGACGCGGAGGTCGTCGGGTTCGAGGCGCTCATCGATCGCATCGAGCTTCCCGATGCGGACGACCGGCATGTCGTTGCAGCGGCGGTACGCGGCGGTGCTCAAGCGATCGCGACGTTCAACCTGAAAGACTTCCCCGCGGCAAAGCTGACGACGCACGGCGTCGAGGCCGTCCACCCGGACGATCTGGTCCTTGATCTGATCGAAGTCGATCCCGGAGCCGTGCTGGACGTGGTTCGACGACAGGCCGGAGCGCTGAAGAATCCGACGATGACGGCGAACGAAGTGCTCGCTCGGCTCGAGGAGCAAGGCCTCGTGCGATCCGTCGCGCGTCTGCGTCAGCTGAACGGCGACGAGGCGTAGCCGATGCGTGTCGCCGCGATCGCTGCGTGTGACCGGCGCGCGTTTCTACCTGCGGACGACGTCGACCAGCGGCGGCGGCTCGAGGTCAGCGAGCGCGCGGAGCTTCCCTTCGACTCCGAGAAGCCGGGACACAGGGAACGCGGCGTGCCGCTGGGCGTTTGGAAACATGTCGACCAAGCGGCGTCTGCGACGAGGCAGGTAACGGCGCTCAGCGCGGGCCCCTCGCCGGGACCGGTCGCGCGTGCGCCCCAGAGGTTCAGGTCGGTGAGGTGCTCTAGACTCGCGAGCGGCGCGAGATCCGAAGGGCGCTCGAACTCACAGTCGGACAGGTCGATGCACTCGATTCTGCGGAGCGAGACAAGGTCAGCCATCCAGCCGCGCTGGGCGGGGTGGTAGCTGCTGCCCGCGCTCAGCTCGATCAGCTCGTGAAGCTGTCCAAGAGCGTCGAGCCGGCAACCACCGAGCACGCCGTACAGGGACAACGCGCGAAGTCGAGGGCATCGAGCGAGCGCGTCGATTGTGAGCTGCTGAATCCAGGTCGCCTGCAACGTGAACGGCGGACGCACGATCGCGAGCGCTTCGAGCTTCGCGGCGCTCGCGAGCGCGCGGATGCCGTCGTCGGGCATACGAGTCGTCGCTGTGCACGACAACTGCCGCAGCGTTGGGATGCGTGCGAGCGCGGCAAGCCCGGCGTCACCGATCTTCGTATTGCGAACGTCAATCCACTCAAGCGTTCGAGACACCGCTAGCGCTGTCGCGCCGACGTCGGAGAGCGGTGTACGCCAGAGGTCGAGCGACCGTAGCTTCGGTAGCTCACCTAGTTTCGCGAGCCACGCGTTTGTGATCCCCTTCACCTGCCCGAGCGCCAGATGTTCGAGGTCTTCGAGAGCGAGTACGCCGGCAAGGGCACGCTTGTCGATCTGCCCGTTCAGCTCCAGCGCGACGACGGTCGGACCTCGACGGGCGGCACGAACCGCTGGGGCCCATGTGCAGGCAACACCCTGCAACGCGTCGAGCCCCCATTCGCGAAGCGAAGCGCTCATGTACCGCGAGGCACGGGTAGGTCGATCACGAGCGCGGAGTGATCCGACAGCCCCCGACCGGCGTCGTCATCGCGCACTTCGCACGTGATGCCCGGGAGGAGCTGCTCGGACACGAAGACGTAGTCGAGCTGCGTCCGGAGGCTGCCTCGCTCGCCGAGCAGCTCGACGAGGCGATACTTGCCGGCGAGCACTTCGTTGGGAAACGCCACACGCGGATCCTATCCGCGCGCGATGCACATCGGGAAAGCTTCGCGCGCACACGCTGCCGCGCGAGCGAGAGAATTCGCGCGTGATGGATTGCCCGACAACACGGACGCCACGACAGGTCCGATCCTCGACGGTCGCGAGGGAACCTGGAACGTCGCGACGTGCTCGTGGACTGATGAACTGAGAGTGTATGGCGAAGACCGATCGGATTGGACGGGACGCTGCGGCTCAGTACTGCACACCGGAACGCGTGGCGACGTCCGCGCCGAGGCGGACACGAAACGCCGCATCGGTGGGAATCTCGACTGCGCTGAACGCGCGCCGAGCGCACGCCGCCACGGCGGGCTCGACGGGACAGAAGTTTCCGACCTCGACTCTCGTCACGTGTCCCGATTCATCCACGTCGAGCTCGAAGGTCTGGCCCTGACGGACCGCGTGCCCTCGGAGGCAGCGCGCGAGCGGCGCGGCGGCTTGAGCGGTGAACGCTTCGCGTAGCGTGGAAAATACCCCGGAGGGCATGGGGCCGAGGCCGTCTACGCTTCCGAAAATCATTCCGTCGCTCGCACGCATGACTCGCAGCTGTTGCGTGTACTCGCCGCATTCGACCGTGACGGAGGTCGCAAGCGGACGCGTTCCCGTTCGGCTCGGTTCTGTAGTCGTCATCGACGGTGCTGCAGGCCCGACGATGTCTGCAACGCGTCCGGCATCGGACGCCGCCGGCTCGACGACCGGGACTTCGCTCGAGGCGGGCGGCGGCGCGGGTGACGCTTCGGCGGCGACCACGACTTCGTTCGAGGCGGGTGGCGGTGCCGATCGGATCTCTCGCTCGGACTGGAGCCACGGCAGCGCGTAGAGCCCGACGCCCCCGAGGAGTACTGCGCCGGCGAGCACCCCTGCAACGAGCGCGGTGCGATGGGCCTCTCGACGAGAAGACCTCGCGAGCGCTGGCGTCTCCGAGGTGTTCGCGGCAACCGTCGGCGCAGACGCCATTGCCTCTCGCGACAGTCCGCTCCACGCCGCGCGTTCGTGCGTCTCGGTCACGCCGATCGCGTCCATCATCTCGCGTGCGTTCGCGAAGCGCGCCGCGGAATCTTTCTCCATCGCACGCTCAACGACGCGCGCGAGAGCGAATGACGTGGCGGGCTCGAGGCGAGCGCCGGTAGCACCTGGATATACTGCTCAGGCGCATACG
>CAYSCF010000189.1:0-13317 GCA_964429305.1 uncultured Sandaracinaceae bacterium
ATCTTCGTGAGGTAGCACGAGCACGCGGAACCCGCGCTTGGCGAGCAGCGCCGCACCGACGAGACCGGGGAGGCGACCTCCCACGACGATCGCGTCGTAGTGCGTGCGGAACATCGTGCGATCAGCCGAAGACGACGCGGGCTTCGTAGTCGGCGCCCGGCGTCGCGATCACTTCGCCGATCCGAGTCGCGCGCTCGCCGGCCTTCGTGAGCGCGTCGATCGCATCGCTGGCAGATGCTTGCGGCACGACGACGACGAGCCCGAGGCCCATGTTGAACGCGAGACGCATCTCCGGGACGGATACGCCGCCGTGCTCGGCGACGAGCGAGAAAATGGGCGGCACCGACCACGTCTTCGGATCGAGCGCCACGCCTAGATCGTCGGGCAGCACCCGCGGCACGTTGCCGGGAAGGCCACCGCCCGTGATGTGGCTGAGCGCGTGGACCTCGACGCGATCGAGCAGTGCGCGGACGGCGCGCGCGTAGATCTTCGTCGGCCGGAGCAGCGCGTCGACGAGCGGCTCTTCGAGGCCGGCGGGGCGCGCGTCGAGCGCGAGCTTCGCCTTCTCGAGCAAGACCTTGCGCACGAGCGAGTATCCGTTCGAGTGCAGGCCGCTCGAGGCCACGCCGATCACGGCGTCACCGACACGCACCTTCTTGCCGTCGATGATCTTGTCGCGATCGACGACGCCGACCGAGAAGCCTGCGAGATCGTACTCGCCCGCGGCGTACATCCCGGGCATCTCGGCCGTCTCGCCGCCGAGCAAGGCGCAGCCCGCATCCTCGCAGCCCTTCGCGATGCCGCCGATCACGGCCGCCGCGCGATCCACGTCGAGCGCGCCGGTCGCGAAGTAGTCGAGGAAGAAGAGCGGTCGCGCACCACAGGTGATGACGTCGTTCACGCACATCGCGACGAGATCGATCCCGACGGTGTCGTGTCGATCGGCGAGGAACGCGATCTTGAGCTTGGTGCCGACGCCATCGGTGCCCGAGACGAGCACGGGCTCCTTCAGCCCGGTGGGCAAGCCGCAGAGACCCGCGAACCCCCCGACGCCGCCGAGCATCTCCGGAATGCGCGTGCGCGCCGCGAGCGGCTTGATGCGCTCGACGAGCGCGTCGCCCGCTTCCACGTCGACGCCCGCCTGCTTGTAGGTGATGCCCATGGCGGGCGCAGACTAGATCGCCGCGGCGATCTTCGCAGCCAGTGTCGCGCCGGAAGCGCCGTCGAGCTTGCCGGGCTTCCAGCCGACACCGAGCCCGGCTTCGCCGAGCTTGGGGATGATGTGGAAATGGACGTGGAACACGGCTTGGTGCGCGGGCGCGCCGTTGTTCTGCAGGACGTTGTAGGAAGTGGCGCCGGTCGCCTTCATCACGGCGCGCGCGATCCGCGGCAGCACGCGGCCGATCGCCGCAGCCTGATCGTCGCTGAGCTCGTGGAGGAACGCCTTGCGCTCCTTCGGGATCACGAGCGTGTGGCCTTCGCTGAGCGGGCCCACGTCGAGGAAGACGAGCACGTGCTCGTCTTCGTACACGCGGTGACAAGGAACTTCTCCGTCGAGGATCCGCGCGAAGATCGTCTTGTCGCTCATGCGTCCGTTCCGCGGTGTACGACGCGGCCGACGAAGAACGGGCCCATCTTCACGATGTACTCCGACGTCTGCTTGGTGTGCCGCATCGTCTGCACGATGTGCGAGAGCGGGTGCAGCTCCTTGCCGACGAGGCCGATGACGAACTCGTTGTCGCCGCCGTCGAGCCCGTGACACGCCAGGCGCACGTCGTGCGCGAGGCCCGTGCGGCCGTACGCCATCCCGATCGACGCGTGCTCGCGCAAGATCGTCGACTGCGTGTGCTTGTCGAGCATCTCGAACGCGCCGCTGCGGCGTAGCGGATACCAGACGTGCCAGTCCCACCCCGGGCCGAGCACGTACTCGACGGGGCGCTTCAGGATCGCGTGCTCGAGATCCGGCTCGTGGCCGATCGCGTACGTGCGGCCGAGCATCGTGTAGGCGTCGCGCTGCTCCATCGGCAGCTCACGCAGCGCGGGATGCACTTGGGCGACGAACATCGTTGGATCGTCCGACCACGTCAGCACGCCGAGGCCACGTGTCGCGTTGGCATCCTCGTACACGACGTGCGGAACCTTCGCGCGCCCGAGCTCGTGGATCATGCGATCGCGCGCACCCGCGAACGTCGCGGAGCGATCCACGTCGAACACCTGCAGCTGCATGAAGAGCCGGCGGTCGAGGACCTGCCGCTCTCCATCTTTCTTGCCGCCCCACTCGCGGACGTCGATGTCGGGGAGGCCTGGAGGCGATCCCGGAGCTTCAGGGCCTCGAGAGGGAGGGGCTTCTTCGCTCATCGGGATCTCTCCACTTCGGATCGGTCGTCCTCGCGACGCGAGTGCCGATCAGTCGTCCTCGTCCTCGTCGTCGTCGTCGTCCTCGTCTTCTTCGACCGGCTCGGGCTTGTGGCCTTCCTCGGCACGCTTGGCGACGAGCGCGACGGCGCGCGCACGAACCTCGGGCTTGGGCGCGAGAAGGATCGTCATGGTCTTGGCCTCCATGCGCGCTCCCTGCTCGATGACGGCGATGTCCTTCGTGTTCTCGAGGAAGTGCACGAGCTGACGCTCGGCCGTCTCGGGATGCGTGATCTCGCGGCCACGGAAGCGGCAGGTGACCTTCACCTTGTCGCCTTCCTCGAGGAAGCGGCGGATGTGGCGCAGCTTCACGTCGAGGTCGTGATCGTCCGTCTTCGGACGCAGCTTCACTTCCTTCAGTCCGGTCGTGAGCTGCCTCTTCTTGGCCTCGTTCTCGCGCTTCTTCTCCTCGTACTTGTACTTCCCGTAGTCCATGATCTTGCAGACGGGAGGCACGGCCTTCGGGTTGACCTCGACGAGATCGAGCTCTTTCTCCCGGGCGAGACGGAGGGCCTCGTGCGTCGCGAGGACGCCGAGCATCTCGCCTTCGGCACCGACGACGCGCACCTCCGGAACACGGATGCGGTGATTCGTTCGGGGACCGGTGAAGGCACCAGGGCGGGCACCACGAGGATCGAAACGCGGATTGACGATGGGACTTTCCTCCTGCGGGAAGGGCCAGGGCCCTTCGGAACCAGAGCGGCGGCGAGTTTGGAGTGAGTCTCGCCCCGGAACAAGGGGCAAGATCGGGTAGGTGCTCGGAAGAGTGCTCGACCCGGAGGGCCCGGACGGTAGCGGGCGCCGCCCGCGGACGGGAGGGACCGGAGCGGGCGAGCCGATGAATCAGGACCGGAGCGATGGCGCGACCGACTCGGCCAGGATCTTCTTCAGCACGTCGTCGATCGGCATCGCGCCGAGCTCGACGTTGCCGTCGCGCTGCGTGATCGCGAGCGAGCGCCCTTCGGCCTCTTTCTCGCCGATGACGGCGCGATACGGGATGCGCATGTTGCGCGCGTTGCGGACCTTGGCGCCCAGTTTGTCGGGGCTCGTGTCGACGGTGACGCGCACACCGGCCTTGCGGAGGATCTCCGCCGCCTCGAGCGTCCACGCCTCGGCCTTCTCGCTGACGCTGAGAAGGGCGATCTGTTCGGGCGCCAGCCACGTCGGGAACGCGCCGTTCACGTGCTCGATCAAGAGGCCGAAGAAGCGCTCGATCGATCCGAGCACCGCGCGATGCAGCATGACCGGGCGCGGCCGCGAGTTGTCCTGCGCGACGTACGTCAGATCGAAGCTGTTCGGCATGTTCGGGTCGTACTGCATCGTCCCGAGCTGCCAGGGGCGGCCGATCGCGTCCTTGAGATGGAACTCGATCTTCGGGCCGTAGAACGCGCCTTCGCCGTCGAGGATGTCGTACGCGAGCCCGCGCGCCTTCACGCCCTCGATGAGCGCCTTCTCGGCGCGATCCCACATGTCGTCGCTGCCCATGCGCTTCTCGGGGCGCGTGGCGATCGCGACACGCACCTCGGTGAAGCCGAAGTCGAGATACACGCGATAGACGAGATCGACGAGGCGCTCGATCTCTCCCTGCACCTGCTCTTCGGTGCAGAAGACGTGCGCGTCGTCCTGAGAGAAGGTGCGCACGCGCGTCATGCCGTGCGTCGCGCCCTGGCGCTCGTAGCGATGGAGGCGACCGAAGTCGGCCATGCGCCACGGGAGCTTGCGGTAGCTGCGCTGTTCCATGCCGAAGATGAGGCAGTGCGACGGGCAGTTCATCGGCTTCACGCCGAAGCGCGCCTCGCTCTCCACGTCCTCGATGCTGCGCTTGCCCTCGTGCTTCCCGATCGACTCGAACTCTTCGCGCGTCATCGCGAAGTACATGTTCTCCGCGTAGTTCGGCAGGTGGCCGCTGGTCTGGAAGAGCTTCTTGTCGAAGATCTGCGGCGTGACGACCTCGTCGTAGCCCTCGCGCGCGTACTGGGCGCGCACGTAGTCGATGAGGGCCGCATAGATCTTCGCGCCGCGCGGCAGGAAGAACGGCGAGGCCGGCGCCCACTCGTGGAAGCCGATGAGCTCGAGCTCCTTGCCGAGCTTGCGGTGATCGCGCTTCGCGGCCTCCTCGAGCTGCTTCATGTACGCGCCGAGCGCCTTCTCGGTCGCGAACGCCGTGCCGTAGATGCGCTGCAGCACGGGGTTCGTCTCGATGCCACGCCAGTTGGTGCCGCTCGTCTTGGTGAGCTGGAACGCGCGCAGGAACTTCGTCGAAGGAACGTGCGGGCCTTCGCAGAGATCGACCCAGTCGCCATGGCGATAGAGCGAGATCTCTTCGTTGTTCGCGGCGAGCCGCTCGAGATGCTCGAGCTTGAACGTCTCTTTCAAATCGGTGAGCAGCTTGCGCGCGTCGGCGACGCTGACGACCTCGCGGCGGAAGGGCGAATCCGTCGCCGCGATCTCCGTCATCTTCTTCTCGATGGCGCGCAGATCGTCCTCGGTGAACGCGCCGCCTGGCTTCTGGTAGTCGTAGTAGAAGCCCGGCGGATCTTCCGTCGCCGGTCCGAACGCGACCTTGGTGCCCGGGAACAGCTTCTGCACCGCATCGGCCATCAAGTGCGCCGACGAGTGGCGGATCACGGGGAGCGCCGCCGCGTCGTGCAGGCGGATCGGTGCGACCTCGGCCGTCTCGGGGATCGGCGTCATCAGATCCTTCACGACGGTCGCGCCGTCGATCGTCACGCGCGCCGCCACGGTGTCGGGCGTGAGCGTGCCTTTCGACTCGAGGGCTTGGCGTGGGGTGATCATCGGGGTGGACATGACAGGACCTTCCTCGTGCGGGCTCTAGCAAGCCCGGACGTTGTTCACGAGGCGCGGAGCAGCGCGCCTCAATGCGTCGTGGTCGTGCGCCCGATCGTCGATCGCATGAGAAGCTGCGTCTGTTCGATCGAGTGCATGAATCGCTCTAGAAACTAGGCGCGCCCGGGCTTGAACCGGGGACCCCTACCGTGTCAAGGTAGTGCTCTACCACTGAGCTACGCGCCTGTAAAAAGGACGCGTTGAGTAGCGCCCTGCGGACAAGCCGTCAAGAACGGACCGTCTCACGGGGTCGAATAGCAACCCGGCGCGTAGAGGTCGGTCGCGAACGTGCCCGCGCTGGTCGTGCCCGTGACACGCGCGATGAAGACGGGGGCGTTGTCCGACGGCATGACCGGCGACATCGGGCAGTCGTTGCCGAGCGGGCTGCCAGTGACGTCCAGCATCAGCACGCGCTCCGCCGGCGCGCCCGCGATCGGTGGCTGCGCCATCCAACCGAAGAGGCTCCAGCCGGTGGTGTCGACGGGCGTGAGCGAGCTCGAGATCGGAGCGGCCTGTCGCAAGAAGCGGACGCTCATGGTGGCGCCGACGACCGTCGTGCTGCTCACGTCGCGGAACGTCGCGTGAAGCGACGTGTGACCGAAGCCGACCATGTGCTGCAGCACGGCGTCGGGGATCGGCGGGTCGATGCCCTGATGACACGTCATCACGACGGCTGGCGGCAAGCTGTCGTCCCCGCCGCACGTCGTCGTGAGGGACCCGCCGTTCGTTCGCATGTGCATCACCCACGAGTAGCCGCGGAAGCGGTCGGCCTCACCGCTCGGGTCGCACAGGCTCGCGACCGATGGATCGACGGGCCCTTCGGCCCACGCGGTGAGCCCATCGGAGAGCGTCGCGACGGAGACGCCGTCCGCCGGCAGCGTCGCGATGATCGCGCCGTCGTGCAGGACGTCGATCGCGTCCACCCGATCGCAGGCCGAGCGCCCGCCCGGCCGCGTGCCCGTCACGCGCATCCGTGCGCCGCCGCCGGGCTGCAAGAGGATCGCGATCTGCGTGACGAAGCCGGAGGAGTGCGACGCGCACGTGTCCGTGAACGTCATCGTCCCGGCGGTCGGATCGCACGACCACGCATCGCCGACGGGGCCCGTGTCGGTGCTCTGCGGCGCGTCGAGCACGAAGGCGTCGTGACCGGGGCCAGCATCGGTCTCGGGATGCACCTCCGTGGCACACGAACAACCAGGCGCAAACAGCAGGGCGAAAGCGACCGACGTAGGGGAGATTCTCACGCGCGCTCGGATGCCCGAGAGGGCGACGACGTTCAATCCTTCAGGCGAGATGCGAGCCCGATGGCGCGTCCGCCCGTCGCGAGCACGAGCGCGTCGTGCTCCGCGCGGGGCGTCGGATCGGGCGGCCCGCGGCGCATGGCACGGATCAACGTGTTCTTCGGCGTGTGCTCGCTCGGGACGAACTCGAGCGGCCACACCTCGTAGCCAACGCTCCGCAGGAGCAACGCGCGCATCGCATCGGTGATGCTGGCCGCCGTCTCGCGACGCAGATGCGGCGTGCGATGGATCGATGCGAACGCGCCGCTCGGCGTCTCGCTCCACGCGCGCGCGAGCTCGGCATGGCAGCACGGCGCGACCGCGATCATGCGCGCGTCGAGCGAGACCGCGAGCGTGATCGCGTCGTCGGTCGCCGTGTCGCAGGCGTGGAGCGCCACCACGCCGTCGATCGGCGACGGCGCGCCGAACGCGCGATCCCAAGCCGAGCGCGCATCGATCGCATCGAGCGCGCTCGCCTCGTGCTTCACGACGTCGTCGAGGCCCGCGAGCTCGGCGTCGTGTCGGCACTTCGCGACGAGGTCGGCGTTGCGATCGATGCCGAGGATCTCGACCGGGTGCTTCCACAGATCGCGGAAGCACCAGGCCAGCACCATCGACAGATAACTGCGTCCGCACGCCGCATCGACGAGGCGGATCGTACTGCGCGCGGCCTGCAGCTCGCGCAGCGAAGGCCCCAGCACGGCGATCATGTGGTTGACCTGGAGGTACTTGCGCACGCGATCCGGCGGCATCGATCCGTCGGCCGCCAGCAGGTTCATCGCGCGCAGGAGCGGTGCGGCGTCGATCGGCGGAAGCAACAGCGTCTTGCCGCGCGCGAGCTGCGCGAGGCGCTCGCTCGTCCAGTGTGCGCGCGCTCGCGCCGCGATCTCCGTTGCCCAGGCGTCGCGCATTTCGACACCCGGATCTAGCGCACCGAGCATCGGGCGCTCTGGTAAGATGCGAGCTTCTTCCGGAGGCGCGATGCGCATCGTTGCTTGGCTCTCGGTGGCGGGTCTGTTCGTGGTCGCCGGATGTTCTGCGGGTAGTGGTGGCATGACCGCGCACGACGCGGGTCGCCATCACGAAGGCGGGTATGCGGATACGGGCAGCCTGATCGGTGACGCCGGGCCGATCCCGGTGCCATGCACCAGCGACGGAACGCACCCGTGCTCGATCGAGACGTACGTGTGTGCGGTCGACCCGACCACGCACATGCCGCGTTGCGTGCCCGATCCGAACCCGCCGCCTCCGGGCGACGGCACGCACTGCGAGCCGTGCCCCGCGCCCGGCGAGTGCCGGATGAACGTCTGCGTCCAGCCGTCGCCAGGCGGACAGCTCTGCGAGTTCGACGACAGCTGCCCGATGCACCAAATCTGCATCGGCGGACGCTGCACCCCCGACCCGCGGATCCCGGTGCCCTGCACCGACCCGAGCGTCTGCGCGCCCGGCTTCACTTGCACGATGGGCACATGCCACTGCGTGCACACGTCCGACTGCGCGAGCGGGCTCGCGTGCGTGGACGGCGCGTGCACGCCGGGCACCGGCTGCATCGCCGACGTCGACTGTCCGAGCGGGGACGTGTGCGAGGCAGCGACCTGTCGTCCGGGCACGGTCTGCGACATCGTCGCGCCGGACCTCTCGGGCAACTGGCCGACGATGCACTCGACGCTGCATTTCCGCGAGGCTCTGCCGAGCTGGCTCTCGGACCTGTTGAACGCGATCGAAGGGCCGCTGCTCTTCCTCGCGGGCGACACCGCCTGCATCGACTTCGGTCTCGGCACGACCATCGACAACGCGATCTGCGCCGCCATCGCGCCGTACGTCGGCGATGCTCTCCCGCACTGGGCGCCGCCGCTCTTCCGCGCGATCGCGCACCTCAACGACGTGCTCCAGGACTGGGACATCGACGAGCACATGACGCTGACTGCGGGCTCCGTGACGAACAGCTATCGCGGCACCCACACGTGGGACCGCGTGTCGTTCGTCTACGCGGGCACGACGGTCACGGCCGACCCGACGACCGTGTTCGACTGGATGTTCACGCCGAGCGACTTCAACGCATCGGTCACGTGCGGTGTGTTCACGATCGATCGGCACTCGGTCCACGTGAGCATCGGCGCGCTCATCGCCTGGCTCGTCGACGCGGTCATCGAGGTCGCGAGCGACGGCACCTATCACTCGCTCGACGACGTGCTGAACAACATCGCGTCGTCGTTCTGCTCCGGCCTCGCCGATGCCGCCGAGCAGGCGGTGCCGGATTATCCCGGTGTCGCGAGCGCGGTCCACAGCGTGTGCACGAGCGCGCTCAGTGGCCTCGTGACCACGGCCGTGAACGCAGTCACCAACGCACGGCTCGGTGCCGATCCGATCACGCTGCGCGGCACCGGCCAGATCGGCGGGCCCAACTCGCTCGTGATGGGCCACTGGGACGGCGAGCTCGTCGGCAGCGACTTCACCGGCGAGTGGCAGGCCATGCGGCCGTAGCTCGATCTTCTTGCCGATTCGCTTCGAGCATCTGTCCAAGTCGTTCGGGCCGAAGGTCGTCCTCTCGGACGTGTCGATCGACGTCGCCGATGGCGAGTGCTTCTTCGTCATCGGCGGCTCGGGCGTGGGCAAGAGCGTGCTCATCAAGCACCTCGTCGGCCTCTTGCGACCGGATGAGGGGCGCATCTTCCTCGACGGAGAAGAGGTCTCTCGGCTGAGCGAGACCGAGCTCGCGCCCGTCCGGAAGAAGTGCGCGATGGTCTTCCAGAGCTCGACGCTCTTCGACTCGATGACGTGCGCCGAGAACGTCGCGCTGCCGCTGCGCATCCATCGCGGGCTCAGCATGAAGGCGGCGCTCGAGGAGGCGACGCATCGGCTCGAGCAGGTCCACATGCACCCGTTCGCGAAGAGCTATCCGGCCGAGCTCGGCGACGGCATGCGCAAGCGCGTGGCGATCGCGCGCGCACTGACGCTCGAGCCTCGCTACGTGCTCTTCGACGAGCCGACGACCTCGCTCGACCCGGTGTCCGCGCGCCGCGTCGATCAGATGATCCGGGAGCTCGTGTCCAAGCTCGGCGTCACCGCCATCGTCGTCTCGCACGACCTCTCGTCCATCTTCGGGATCGCCGATCGGATCGCCATGCTGTACAAAGGGCGCGTTCAATTCGTCGGAACGCCCGCGGAGATACGCGTGACCGAGGATCCGATCGTTCGTCAGTTCATCGAGGGGCGGGCCGAGGGCCCGATCGAAACGTAGGCATGTCGCGGCTCTCTCTGGAAGCGCGCGTGGGCCTGCTCGTTCTCGTCGCGCTCGTGATGCTCGGCGCGTTCGTGTTCGTGCTCGGCGGCGTGCGCATCGGGGAGGGCTATCCGCTCTTCATCGACTTCGACAACCCCGGCTCCGTGCAGGCCGGTGCGCCGGTGCGCATCGGCGGCGTGAAGGTCGGCCGCGTCGAGGACGTCACCTACATGGGCGGACGGCTCGATCCAGCCACCGGCCGTCGACCGCTCGTGCGGCTGCGCATCAGCGTCGATCGCGAGGTCCAGGACACCATCCACGACGATGCGCTCTTCTACGTGACCTCGCAGGGCGTGCTCGGCGAGCAGTTCGTCGCCATCGATCCAGGAACGGCCGAGCATCCGGTGCTGCCGGAAGGTTCGATCATGGAGGGTGTCGATCCGCCGCGTCTCGATCTCGCGCTCGCGCTCGGATACGAGCTGCTCGAGGATCTCGTGGAGGGGGTCCGGTCACGCCGCGCGGAGCTCGGCGATCTCGTGGACGACATCGTCACGCTCGTGCACGTCATCCGCGATCTGCTCGAGGGCAACCGCGAGGACATCGACCACATCGTCGATCAGGCGCGCGTCGCCGCGGACGAAGGCGTCGCGTTGCTGCGCGGCGCACGGGAGACCTACGTCGAAGGCCCGCAGCCTCGCCGGATCCTCGCGCGTGTCGAGCATCTCGTGGGCACGCTCGATCGCGAGTCGGGCCCGCTGATCGCCGACGCGCGCGACGTCGCGAGCAGCGCGCGAGACACGCTCGCGGCGATCGGCCCGCAAGAGCGCGCGGACCTCCAGGAAACGATCCACTCGGCCCGGCGCATCAGCGGCGAGGTCGAGGCCGCGACCGGCGACGTGCGTGGGATCGTCACCGATGCGCAGCAGATCGTGCGGCACGTCCGCGAAGGCGAGGGCACCGTCGGCGCCCTGCTGATGGACGAAGAGATCTACGACGATCTGCAGGAGATGATCCGCGACCTGAAGCACAACCCGTGGAAGTTCTTCTGGCGCGAGTAAGTCAGGTGCCGGTGTCGACGTCGTTGGCGTCGACCGGCGGCGTGTAGGCGTCGACGGGCGGGACGTAAGCGTCGACCGGCGGCGGTGTGTACGCATCGACGGGCGGCGTGTACGCGTCGACGCCTGGAGGCACGTAGGCATCGACCGGCGGGTGATACGCATCGACCGGCGGAATGCCCGTGTCGGGCGCGTTCGTGTCGTACATCACGATGCCGCTGTCGACGCGACTGCCGTCGACCAGGCCGCTGTCGAGGTTCGTGGGATGTCCCATGCCGAACATCGAGAGGTCGTTCGTACAGTGTCCTTGCGAGCACACGAGACCTGGGGCGCACTGCACCGTGCGCTGGCAGGTGCCGCCGCTGGCGACATTCGTCGCATAGCTACATCCGGCGGTCGCCGCGCCCGCTGCGATCGTGAAGATGGCCGCCGAGCCCAAGCTGCGCATCAGGTCCACGCTCCGAGAGTAGCGCGGATCGCGCCCGGGCGGATCAGGAAGCGCGTTCGGGCCCAAGGTCGCCGCGGGGCCGCGAGTCGGAGTGCGTGTGTGACGCCGCAGCGCGTTGACAGGCCGAAACGCGGCTTGATAGATTGACCCACTCCGAGGCCCGTCCCTAACCCTCGGATCCCACCGGAGCGCACATCAAGATGGCTGAGCAGAAGGAATCATCGGTCCTCTTCAATCTTCGGGAGCTGATGAATCTCGAGGAAGATCGCATCCAGGGGGAAGAGGAAAAGAAGAAGAAGTCCGAAGAGGAAGCGCGCGCCGCGAGAGAAGCGGCCGAGAAAGCCGCTCGCGATGCGGAGGCCGCGCGCCTCAAGGCGGAAGCCGAAGCCATCGCGGCTGCCGAGCGCGCGACTCGCATGGAGGAAGAGCGCAAGGTCCGCGAGAAGGAGGAGCGCGAGCTCAAGATCCGACTCGACGCGGAGCAGAAGGCCCGCCAGGCCGAGCAGGATCGCCTCCTCGCGCACGAGCAAGAGGTCAAGCGCATCGAGGCCACGCGTCGCAAGGGTGTTCATCCGGCGGTGTTCGCGATGATCGGCGTGCTCCTCATCGGTGGCCTCGCCGGCATCTACTTCGCTTGGTACGTGCCGCAGCAGCAGCTCGCGCAGGCCCGCGAGCGCGCCGCGCAGCAGGCAGCACAGGAGGCGCTCGCGGCGCGTGCGGCGGCAGAGACTGCCGCTGCCGAAGCAGCGCGGCAGCAAGCCGAGGTGCAGCGTCAGCTCGCGGAGGCCGAGGCACGCGCCGAAGCGATGGAGCGGTCGGGCGACACGGCCGGCGCGGCCGAAGTTCGTGCCGAGGCGCAGCATCGCTCCCCGGGTCGCCGCTCGGGCGGTGGTCACGCGGCACCGGCTCCCGCCGGCGGATCGCACCCGGCGCGTCACGACGACAGTGACGATCCGTTGGCGGGTCTCGACGGTCTCTAACCGAGCGGGCTCTGAGAGCCGTTCGCTCCCACATCGAAACCCCTCGCCGTTCGCGGCGGGGGTTTTTCGTTTCCGTCGCGCCCTGATATCGTCCGCGCATCATGCGATCGCTGTTGGGGCTGTCGTTCTTCTTGGTCGTCGGTTGCAGCAACGCGTGCCCGCCGCCGGTGCTCTGCACGAACCCCTACCCGGACCATTGCCCGTGCATCATCGGGCCGGCGGCCGACACCGGGCCCGTCGACCACCCCGATGCGTTCGTCGAGGCCGTCGACGCGAACCTGGACGCGAACGTCGACGACGGCGGTATCGATGCGAGCCAAGCGATCGACGCGAACGTCGACGCGGCCGCAGACGGCGGCTGATCACACGGGCGCTCCGCGATTCCCGCGCGGACGTCCGTGCACGAGCGCTGCTCAGGTGCCGGTCGGGTAGCCGACCATCTTGCCCTGCTCGGGATCCCAGAGCTTCTGCGCGAAGCATGCGCGCACGTCGCGCAGCGAGAGCGACGTGCGGCCGAGCGGCTCGCGCAGCTCGGGGATCGACGCCATCGCCTCCGGCAGCCGATAGAACGGGATGCCGGGATTGAGGTGATGCACGTGGTGGTAGCCGATGTTGCCGGTGAACCAGTGCATCAGCGGCGAGAGCTGCATGTAGCTCGAGCTCTCGAGCGCCGCGCGTGTGTACTCCCAGCTCTCGCGCGGCTGCACGTTGATCTCGGGGAAGTCGTGCTGCGCATAGAAGAGGTACGCGCCGGCCGCCGTGGCGACGAAGAGCGGGAAGAAGTACGCGAAGAAGAAGATCGAGAAGCCCGCGAAGTACCAGATGGCTGCCGACGCCGCGACGTTCACGATGAGCGCGAGCAGCGAGTCCCAGTTCTTCTTCGGGTTGCGCAGGAACGGCTGGATGCACATCCCGACGCCGAACACCGTGAAGTAGGCGAACACGACCGTGAGCGGATGGCGGAACGCCTTGTAGACGCGCCGCTGCACGGGCGTCATTGCTTTCCACATGTCGGTCGTCACCATCATGTAGCTGCCGACGTGCGAGCCCACGATCTTCGCGGTGTGCG
>CAYSCF010000190.1:0-13228 GCA_964429305.1 uncultured Sandaracinaceae bacterium
GGCCGAGCCGCTCGACTCGCCCTCGAGCTTCCACGCCTCGAGCAGCTCGCGCGCCTTCTTCGAGATGCGCGGCTCGTCCGAAGAGGCGCAGCCCTGCACGTAGAGCGACGCCTCGCGCCCGCTCGGCAGGCGCCCGAGGATCTCGAGCATCGCGAGCACGACGCCGTGGTCTTCGTCGCTCGTGAGCTCCGCGAATCCCGCGAGCACGTCGTCGGCCTGCATCGAGTCGAGCGCCTCGAGCGCCGCCACGCGCAGATCCCAGCGCTCGCGCACGAGCGCCTCGAGATAGGGAATCGCGCGCGGATCCCCGAGATCCGCGATCGCCTGCGTGGCCTGCTCGCGGACCCACCAGTCGTCGTCGGCGACCGCATGGTTCAAGAGCGCAGGCAGCGCGCGTGCATCGCGCAGGCGCAAGAGGCCGAAGATCGCGAAGCGCCGCACGAGCGGCGACGGATCTTCGAGGTGCGCCATCAAGCGCTCACCCACGCGCGGCACGCCGAGCTCGACCAGCGCCTCGAGCGCGCGCTCGCGCGACCACCAATCCTCGTCGCGCATCTCGTCGAAGACCGCGTCGGCGAGCTTCTCGTCGCCGCGCATGCGCGTCGCCAGCTCGGTCGCGACGAGACGGGCTTGCGCGTGCGGGCTGCGCAAGAGCACGAGGAAGAGGGACGCCGCGTCCATGTCGGGACGCGCGGCGAGCCTCGCCAATGCATCGGCGCTCGCGCGATGCACCGTCGGGTCCTCCACCGCGAGCGCATCGAGGAACGCGGGAAGGACGGCCTCGCCACCGACCTCGCCTGCGATCTCTTCGAGCGCGCGCAGCGCGGCGACCTGCACGGAAGCGGGGCCTCGCCGCGCGCGTGCACGCAACATCGCGATCGCACGCGGTGATCGGAGCGCCGCGAGCGCCTGTACGATCGCGGGCAGCACGTCGGGCTGCAGCACGCGCGGCTCGGCGATCTCGAAGAAGCGGCTCGGCTCGGCCGTCTTCGCGAACGCGCGGAACGCGGCCTCCGCCACCCGCGGATCGCGAACGTCCAGCGCGAGCTCGAGCGCGCGTGCGGCGTCCTTCGGGCCGCCGGCCATCAGCTCGGCGTCCGCGAGCAGACGAATGGCCTCGAGCTGCTCACCCGTGCGGCCGTGCTCGCGAATCGCGCTCAAGAGGCCGATCGCACGATGGCGCGCCTTCGGCACCATCACGGCCATCGCGTCCATGCGCCCTTCGAAGTGCGGATCGCGCGCGAGCTCGGTCAGCGCGCGCAACGCCGTCGGGCCGCCGAGCGCTTCCAGCAGCACGCGCGCGGTCGCACGTGCCTCGGGATTCGCGCAGCCGAGCGCCGCGCAGAGCGGGGCGTGCGCCTCGGAGTCGTTCAGTCGCGGGAGCATCCCGGCCACCGCACGCAGCGCGACTGCGTCGAGCGTCGGCATCGCTTGCGCGATCGGCGTGAAGTACGCGGGCTCCGGCGCCGAGAGCACCACGTTGCGGAACGCGATGCAGCGGTTCTTGTGGTGCGGCCCGGTCTTGTCCAGCGCGGGGTCGGCGAGCGTCACGAGCATCTGCTCGACGTCGCGTCGGGTGATCGGCAAGCACCCGTCGACGAACACCCGGAGCTCGTCCGGAGAGCTCCAGCTGGCGTCCCGAAACGCCTTGTGTGCAAGCCGATCCACTCGATTCGCACCCTACCGGACCGAGGCACGATGCGACAGTCTTCCGCGACCCGATTCCGGCGGTCCGACCCCTCTCTTGATCTTTCTCGCGTGACTGACGACGATTCGGAGCTGGAGGCCTGATGCCGTATTCTGCCTGCCGCGTCGCGGCCTTCCTTTGTCTCGGCGCCGCCGTGGTGGCCGCCGGCTGCGCGAACGGCGTCCGCGAGGACGACCCCGACGGCCACGTCGTGGCGCGCGACACCGGTGCGCGCGACAGCCACATCGATGCCTACGCGGCCGACACCGGGGACAAGCCCGACGCGGGCCTGGACGCGGCCTTCGACGGCGGCCCGATCTGTGTCGACATGGACGGCGACGGGTTCGGCATGGGCTGCGCCGGCGGCCCGGACTGCGACGACAGCAACGCGAGCGCGAGCCCGACGGGAACCGAGGTCTGCAACGGCGTCGACGACGACTGCGACTCGCACACCGACGAAGGCCTCGACACGCCCGTGTTCTGTGGCGTCGGCGCCTGTCGCACGTCGGTCGCGCAGTGCGCGGGCGGCCACACGAGCACGTGCACACCGCTCATGATGGGCACCGAGGTCTGCAACGGCATCGACGACGACTGCGACGACATGACCGACGAAGGCTTCGGTGCGATGACGTGCGGCGTCGGCGCGTGTCGCATGACGGTCGCCGCGTGCTCCGGCGGAACGCCGCCCGCGTGCATGCCGGGCACTCCGACGACCGAGCTCTGCAACGGCGTCGACGACGACTGCAACGGCACGGTCGACGACAACATCGCGACCGTCTTCTGCGGCATGGGCGCGTGTCGCCGTTCGGTGCCCGGATGCACCGCGGGTGTTCCGGGCGCGTGCGTTCCGGGCACGCCGGTGGCCGAGTCCTGCAACGGCTTGGACGACAACTGCGATGGTGTGGTCGACGACGGGTTCGGCGCGATCTCGTGCGGCGTCGGCGCGTGTCACGTCACCGTGCAGAGCTGCGTCGGCGGCAACCCGATGAGCTGCACGGCGGGAACCGGTCATCCCGAGACGTGCAACAGCATCGACGACGACTGCAACGGCGCGGTCGACGACAGCCTCGGCATGACGTCGTGCGGCGTCGGCGCATGCCTCGCGACCGTGCAGAACTGCATCTCGGGCGTGCCGCAGACGTGCCACCCGGGGACGCCCGCCCCGTCGGAGATCTGCACGGACTCGATCGACAACAACTGCAACGGCCAGATCAACGAGGGATGCGTGACCTGCACGCCGCCGGGGAACACGACGTGTGCGTCCGCTGCGGCGTACTCGATCGGCGCGACGGTGATGGGCGACAACACTTGCTCCGCCAACGACGTGGGCAGCTCGTGCGGCAACGGTGGGACGGGCTTCGACACGGCTTACTCGTTCACGTCCACCGGGAGCCCGACGCGCTACACGGTCACGATGCCGGGCGCGACGTCGCCGACGCTCTACGACACCGTCCTGCACGCGCACGTGTCGACCGCGTGCAACGCGAGCGACGAGATCGCGTGCAACGACGACACGCCGATCGGCACGCTCAACGTCAGCACGATCACGATCGACTCGCCGCCTTCGGGAAGCGTCTATCTCGTGGCCGACGGCTTCGCGGCCGCGACCGGTAGCACGTACACGCTCACGTCGAGCTCGTCGGCGTTGAACAACGACCTCTGCGCGAACGCGATCCCGATCCGTGCGAACGGTGTGTACACGGGCAACACGACGGGGCTCGCCGACAACACGTCGCCGCTGACCAACAACCCGAGCTGCGCGAGCGTGAGCACGTCGCCGGACGTCTATTACACGATCCAGGCACGAGCGAGCGGCAACATCACGCTGTCGCTCTGCGGCACGAGCTTCGACACGATCCTCTACGTCGGGACGTCTTGCAGCAACTTCAGCGTCGCGTGCGACGACGACAACGGTCCCTCGTGCAGCGGCGTGCAATCCTCGCTGACGTTCGCGGCGACGAGCGGCACGACCTACTACATCGCGGTCGACGGCTGGAACACGAACTCGGGTCCGTACACGCTCACGGTGAGCGGCTACTGATCGAGCGGTGACGCGCGCGTTCGATCGCAAGCTCGGCGACGACTTCCTCGCCACGGTGCCGCGCACGCCGGGTGTCTATCGCGTGCTCGATGCGGCAGGCGCCGTCGTGTACGTCGGCAAGGCGGTGAACCTGAGGCGTCGCCTCTCGCAGTACCGCAACGCGACGCGGCGCAAGAAGCACCGCAAGATGCGCGAGATCGTCAAGAGCGCCGCATCGATCGCGTACGAGCCGTGCGAGAGCGAGCTGGCCGCCGAGCTGCGAGAGCAGGAGCTGATCGCGAGCCTGACGCCGCGCTGGAACGTCGTCGGGGCGTTCTCGTTCCTCTACCCGTCGATCGGCCTCGGCACGAACGGGCAGGGGCACACGCAGCTGGCGTTCTCGACGGCCCCCAGCGAGCGCACCGATCTCGCGTGGCACGGCGCGTTTCGATCGCGCGAGATCACGGGGGAAGCGTTCTTCGCGCTGGTGCGCCTCGCGCGCATGATCGGCCACGCGGAGAAGACGACGTTGCGTCCGCGCGGGACGCGCACCTGGTACTTCGAGGTGCGGCGCCTGCCGGCCGACTTCGTCGCGCGCTGGACTCGCTTCTTGCGCGGAGAGTCGAAGGACGCGCTCTCGTCGTTGCTCGTGCTCTTGCTCGACAAGCCGCGCGCACGTCGCGACGCGAAGGCCGTGCAGGACGATCTCGATGCGCTCGAGCGGTTCTATCGCCACGAAGCGATGCGCTTGGCCGATGCGCGGCGTCTGGTCGGCGATGCGCGCTGGCCGATCCCTCAGACCGAGCGCGACACGTTGTTCATCCGAGCACGCAGCGCGCGCTCCAGTTGAGCGGACTTGGGTCCGAAATCCGGGACAAGCGAGGAGGCGAGGAGAAAAGGGAGGCGAGGAGAGGGCCCCGCACTCGCGATGCGCTCGGGCCTCCGACTCCTCGCCTCCGATCCTCCTCGCCTCCTCGATTGTTCTGATCTCGGCCTGATCAGTGAACGACTTGTGCGCCGTTCGCCGAGTCCGGCGCCGGTGCGATCGCGCTCATCATGGGCGCCGGGAATCGCTGGTCGTAGAGCGTGACGAGCGCGCTCGTCAGATCCAGCACGCGTGGCGCGTGCGCGACGAGGCCGGTCTCGTTCGACTCGAGCACGATGTCGGCGTTGCGCTGGGCGCGCAGCTCTTCGACCAGCGTCGTCATCCGCGTGATGATCTCGTTGGTCATCTGCGCCTCGGCCGCCGTCAGATCGCTCTGATCGGTGTTGTACTCGGCCTGCAGCTGCTGCAGCTCTTGCTCCCACTGGGCCTGCGCTGCCGTGATGTCCACGTGCTGCGCGGCCTGCGCCTCGAGCTGCGCGCGCTCGCCCTGCAGCTGGGCCTGGCGACGATCGAGCTCGGCCTGGCGCTGCTGGAACATCGTCCGCAGCTGCGCGCGCGCTGCAGCGCCACCTTGTGACTCGTTGATCGCGCGCTGCATGTCGACGAGCGCGACGAGCGGAGGCGGAGGGCCGCCACAGGCAGCGAGCGTGGCGAGCGAGACGAAGAGACCCAGAGCCGGGATGCGCATGGCGGGATCCTATCGGACGCTCGCGCGCTACGCTCGCCGCGTGAAGAAGACGTTCCTCCCGCTGGTCGTGCTGGGGCTCGCGTCGGCTCTCGGATGTGGCAGTGCCGCCACGACGACCGCGCGCTTCGATCTCTCCGTGCCTCTCGCGTCGATCGACCCGGGACCCTCGGTGCCGCTGGTGCTCGACGTGCCGGGCCCGGATCGCGCGACGCTCGTCGCGCTGCCCGACACGGTCGGCGATCTCGAGACGTACGCCGACCAGCTGCGCCGGACGTCGAGCTCGATCGAGCCCGCTCGCATCCTGCGCGCGGCCTTGCTGCTCGAGGCACGCGTGGGCGCATCGTGCGACTTCCGCTGCGCTCGCTCGCTCGCGACGCTCTATGGTCTGCTCGTCAGGATGCACGAGGTCTCGGACGCGGTCCTGCGCCTCGATCCGGCGCTGGCGCCGTTGCTGACGCGCATCCCGCAGCGCGATCGGTGGGCGACCGCGACGGCGCTGCGCGAGACGACGGACCTGCACCTGCGTGCCGAGGTGCTGATGCAGCACGCGCTGGCGCTCTCCGCGTCCGGAGATCCCGGGCACGCGCGGATGCTGCAAGGCGCAGCGCTGCTCGCGCTGGCTGAGGCCACGACCGATGCGTCTGATGCCGACGTCGATCGCGCGCAAGACATCGTCGACGCGCACGCGGGCCGAGCACGCGCTTGCTACGCGCTCGGCGACGCGGCCTGCGGAGACGCCGACCTCGAAGCGGTGCGCGCATCCGGGGCGACGGCGGCGCGTATCGAAGGCATCGAGCGCGCGCGGGCCGCGGCGACGGTGCTGCGCGAGACCGAAGGCGATCCGTCGAGCGACGCCCAGCTACGCCGTGCCGATGCGCTGATCGAGCTCGACGATCGCGACGGCGCACGCGCGATCCTCGAGGCGCTCACGCAGAGCGATCCCACCGATGCGCGCCCCCACACGGCTCTGGCGCTGCTCGGCTTCGAGCGTCTGGTCCTCGCGATGGCGGCGGGCGCGTCGATGGACGACATCGGGGCGCATCTGCGTGCGGCGAGCTGGCTCGAGCATCGCGACGAGACCTACTACGAGCTCCGCACGATCATGTGGCAGTTCGACGCGCTGCGCGTGATGACCGTCGCCGAACAGATCGGCCACCCACCGGATCTCGGGGTCTTGTCGGGCGACGTCGATCCGATCGCCGAGGGGCTCGCCGCTGCCGATCCCGGAACTGCTGCGGCGTTCCGCGTGTGGGCTGCATTCTTGTTGCGTCTGATCGCCGGTGGCACGGCCGGGCTCCAGGCCGACATGCAACAAGGCGCTCACGAGGCGATCGCTGCGCGCGCCCAGTTCCCGAACAACCTGCACCTCGCGCGCGTCGCGCTCCTGCTCGGCGTGAGCGCGGGCGCGGGGCCGACGCGCGAGGCGATCACGCCGCCGCTGCCGGAGCTCGCGGACGTGATCACGGCGAGCCGCTACCTCGCGGCGATCCACTACAACGAGCCGAGCTTGCTTCCCGAGGCCGCGAGCGACCCGGAGCTCGCGGCGCTGCTGCTCGCCGAGCGCGCGCGGAGTGGGCTCTCGCCGTGGCCGGACGTCGCCGCCGCGTACCGGCACCTTCTCGCCGATGCCAGCGCCGCCGATCGCGCGCGCCTCGCCGACGGGCTCGCAGTCGCGCTCTTCGCGTCGGGACAGCTCGACGAAGCGCGCGCGACGATCGCGAGCCTCGAGGGCGACCTCGCGCAGCTCGACCGGCTCGCGATGAGCGCGACGACGCCGCCCACGACCGACTGGCTCGATGCCGTGCGCCGGCTCGCGAGCGAGACGACGACGCCGCACGTGGCGTGTCTCGCGATGGGGCTGCTCGTCCACTTCGGCGCCGCGCAGCCCGCCGATCGCGACGCCCGCTGTGTGGACGTCCATCGTCACGTGGGCGTGGATCTGAACGCCGATACGCAGTTCAGCTTCGACTACTCGCGCGGCCACGGCCTCACGAGCAACCTCCGCGTTCCTATCACCGCATGGCTGCTCGCCGAGATCGATCCCGAAGGCTGGTGACGCTCTCTCAGGGCTTCACGAAGCGGAGCACGAAGCGATCGCTCGTGCCGCGCCGGTCGCCGGCGGCCGACGGCGAGTCGTTCCAGTCGTGCGTGTCGCTCGCGTTGCGCAGCAAGTCGAGCTCGCCGTCGAGACGGAAGCCCGCCGCGAGCACCTCGTCGATCACGACGGATTCCTCGATGCGGTGAAGGCTCTGGACGTCCTGCACCCCGTGGCCGGGCGCCGCCGCGTGATCGACGATGCCGTAGACGCCGCCCGGCCTCAGCGCCGCGAAGATGGCGCGATTCATCGCCGCGCGGTCGGTCCCCATCCACACGGTGTCGTGATACGAGAGCACGAAGATCACGGCGTCGAGGTCGTGCGCATCTTCGGGGATGGGCGCGTCGAACGCACGCTCGGCGCTCGTCACGTTCGGCATCGCGAGGCGTGTCAGACGCTCCGTCAGGGGCCCGCGCGCGAAGCGGTCGAGGATCATCGTCGAGTTCTGCGCGACCACGCTTCCGTTCGGGCCCACGACGCGCGCCATCAGCTCGGTCGAATAGCCGCCGCCCGCGAAGATATCGACGACCCGCTGCTCCGGCGCGAGGCCGAAGAAGGTGAAGACCTGCGCCGGCTGTCGACCCGCATCGAGCGCGCGATCGGCCTCGGTACGGTCCGCCGCGTCGACGGCGGCCTGCACGGCGGCGCTCGGCGTGACGGTGGCGACGTGAGGCCAGCTCGCCGACGACGTCTCGGCGTGCGTCGTCTCGGGGTGCGTCGACGCGCCACCGCACGCGGACAAGAGGAGTGGGAGTGCGGCGAGGAGAGCTCGGTTCATGGAGCGCGTCATGGCGCCGATGAGCCCGTGCGTCGAGAGCGCGTCGCTCAAGGAAACACGGCGCTCGTCCGATGCAATCGTCACGATCCCCATGTACGCGTCCAAGCACGATCCCGGAGCACGCGTCGCCCTGTGGCGCTTCCGCGGAAATGCGACCGCCGTCGAATGGTCGCGGCACCTCGCGGACATGGACACCGTGGCGACTTGGTCGGCCGAGACTCCGCGCGCCTGCGTGTTGATCGACGTCCGCGACTTCACGCCGACGGCGACACAGCGGTCCGACCTCGCCGCTCACAGCGAGCAGCCGGGCTATCAGCCCATCATCGCGTTCGTGAGCACCGGCGGTCTGCTGCGAGGCGTGCTCCGCGCGATCGGTTGGATGCAGGGCTCGCGGCGATACGAGACGGAGTTCTTCGCCGACGCGCCGAGCGCCCTGGTGTGGCTGGAATCGAAGAGCCAGCGCTCGCTTCCGCGGCTGCGGAAGCTACACTCGCATACGGACGAGGTTGGGGTGGGGACCCGTCGTGTCTGATTGATCTCAGAGGCCCCACTCGATGAGCCATACGACTTCCGATGTCCTACGAGCTGCCGAGAGCGGCGGTACCGTCACGCGCCACTTCGAGGGCTCGATCGTCGAGACGACCTACCACGGTAAGATCGTCTTCGACGGCGCGCTCTACGAGCAGCTGGAGACGATGCTCTGGCGATATCCGGGCATGGACTGGCTCGTCGACGCGAGCGGTGCCACGGGCATCGACTCGAGCCGTCGAGACAACGCTGGCAACGTGATCGATCTGTTCCGCAACTGCGGCGGCGGCTCCATCGCGTGCGTGATTCCCTCGGGCACGATCCGCATGATCGCGTCGGCGATCGCGTTCGGTTTCGATCTGAAGCTCTCGATCTTCTCGACGCGCGCCGAGGCGCTCGCGCATCTGCGCGGGCTCAGCCGGTAGCCGTCACTTCGCGTCGAGCACGAACGCGGCGCCGAGACCGGCCGCCAGCTCCTCGGGGCTGATCTTGCCGTCGCCGTTCGCGTCGAGCGCGTCGAACACGGCGCGCGTGCCGCTCCACTCCTCGCGGGTGACGAAGCCGTCGCCGTCGAGATCGTAGATGCGGAAGAACTCGCGCGCGGCATTCCCGAGCCGCGAGTGATCCGTCGTCGCGGCGAGCCGCTCGGCGAGCAGCTTCTCGAGCACTTCGATCGCCTTGCTGAACCCGTCGATGCCCTCGGCGAGCTTGTCCTTCGCCATGTGATCGGCGTCGTGCATCTTGCGGAAGCTCGCTTCGTCGATCGCGATGCGCTCGACGTTCTTCGCCTTCGACACGGCCGGATCGAGCTTGCGCGGGAGCGTTCCCTGCGTGCTGCCGAGCTCGGCGAGGAGCTTGGGCGCGATCGTGAGCAGATCGCAGCCCGCGAGCTCGGTGATCTCGCCCACGTTGCGGAAGCTCGCGCCCATGATCTCGGTCTTGTGATCGAACTTCTTGTAGTAGTCGTAGATCGCCGAGACGGAGAGCACGCCCGGATCTTCGGCGGGCGCGTAGCTCGGCTTGCCGCCGTTCTTCACGTGCCAATCGAGGATGCGACCGACGAACGGCGAGATCAGCGTGACCTTCGCCTCGGCGCACGCGACGGCCTGGTGCATGCCGAAGAGCAACGTGAGGTTGCAGTGGATGCCTTCCTTCTCGAGCGCCTCGGCGGCGCGGATGCCCTCCCACGTCGAGGCGATCTTGATGAGCACGCGGTTGCGGGACGCGCCGGCGGCCTCGTACTGCGCGATGAGCGCGCGGCCCTTCGCGATCGACTTCTCGGTGTCGTACGAGAGGCGCGCGTCCACTTCGGTCGACACGCGTCCGGGAACGATCTTCAGGATGCGGAGCCCGAACTCCACCGAGAGCCGGTCGAGCGCGGTCGCGACGATCTTCTTCGTGTCCGCGCCGGCGCCGGCTTCCTTCTGCGCCCATCGCAGCGCGCCATCGACGACGTCGGCGTACTGCGGCATCTGCGCGGCCGCAGTGATCAGCGAGGGGTTCGTCGTCGCGTCGCGCGGCTTGAACTTCTCGATCGACTCCAGGTCGCCCGTGTCGCAGACGGTGACGGTCATCTGGTTCAGTTGGTCCAGCAGCGATGCGCTCATGTGATCATCCCTCCGAGTCGAGGTCGGAGCGTCGCACAGGACGGTGATCAGCAGGACGGCGATCGGTGTCTGGCACCTTCGTGATGTGCCAGGGTGAGTCGGCACGGCCACTGCAACGGCGGTGTGGCATGGCCCGACTCAGCGTGATCGCCGCGTTCTTCCTTCTTCTGCTCTGCGCCTCGCCTCTCGCGGCGCAGCGGTTCGAGGACTCGGCCGGCGCGATCGCGGCACCCCTCCGGCTCGATTCGGGGGACATGCTCGCCGCGGCGACCTCGCAGCATCGGGTGGGCTCGGCGCTCCTCGCGACCGGTCTCACCGCGCACCTCGTCGGGCTCGGTGCCGGCTTCTACAGCTTCATCGAGGTGATGAGCCGATCGATCGAAGGGAGCTGCATCGGCGGCTGCGGGAGCGCGTCGAACGATACGGACTGGGGCGCGCTCCTCGCGACTTCCCTCGTCACGTCGGGCGTCGGGCTCGTCCTCTTCTTCATCGGGCTCGGTCTCGACATCCACGCGCACGTACTGCGCGGTCACGCCTCAGGTCTCGCGCTCACGCCGAACGGTCTCTCGCTCTCCTTCTGACGAAGCTATGCTCCCGTCTCCATGGACGAAGCCGAGCGCCTCACCGCCTCCGAAGCCCTGATCCTCGCGGGTCTCTTGCGACAGCTCATCCGCGCGGACGGTCACTTCACCGACCCCGAGCGGCTCGCGCTCGCCCACGTCTCGCACCGAGTGATCGTCACGCTCGATCCGAGCGCGACCTCCGATGGCGCCTCCCCGCTGGGCGAAGAAGCGCTCTACGCGAAGATCGACGAAGCAGCCCAGGCGTATCCGAGCGAGGCCGAGCTCCGCAAAGCGGCGTTCACCGTGACGCGGCCCGAGGCCCGCGCGGGGATCCACGCGCTGCTCTTCGAGGTCGCCGCGTCCGACACGATCAGCGTCGGCGAAGCGCGCGTGCTCGACTGGCTCGCCGAGATCTGGGAGCTCGAGACGCCGCGCGATCTCGAGGGCGAGAAGACCGACGTAGGCTGAGCCGCCTGCGATCGCGCGCGAGCCTCGATTCAGTCGTCGTCGTCGTCGTCCGCGACCGTCGGCGCTTCTTCGTCGTCGAAGCTCGGCGCGGGCGCGCGCGGCGGCACCGGGATCGGCTTGAAGCTGAGCGTGAAGTAGACGCCGCTCTTGCCCTGCTTCGGAAAGCCTTCGACGTGGTACGCGAGCTCGTCGCCGACGATGTCTCCGACCCACGCGGGGACCGGCTCGTCGGATCGCGCACGGCCGGCGGGCTTCTCTCCGGGATCGAGCGCGCCGCGCATCGTGTCGGGCGGATAGGTGTTGCGATCGCCGCGCGGTGGGGCGACGGCGAGCGTGAGCTGTTCCTCGCGACGCCAGGCACGCAGCTCGTAGTCGACGCCGTTGAGCCGCGCGGTGCCCTGCATGTCGGGCTGGCTGGGCTTCTTGCGGTCCGTGTTCTCGAAGAGATTGCCGCGATCTCGGTTGCGCTCGTCGGACATGGCGCGAGGTAGAGCATGCCGAAGGGCTCCGCGCACTGATTCCACTCCCGCTGTCTCGCGGGTCGGCTACGCGAGCAGGACGAGGCGCGGCTGTCTCACCTGGAGCTCGCGCATCGTCTGCGTCTCGCTCGCATCGCTCGGCAGCCAGGCGAGCTCGACCGAGTCGACCGCATAGGCCTCGAGCGCGCCGAAGAGCGTCAACAACGCCCTTGCACGCGTGAGCAGATCGCCGGTGACCTCGGGCATCTCCTGCTTGCTCAGCACGGAGATCGACAGGAGCGCGTACGGCACCGTCTCCGCAGCGGGCGGCTCCGCGGGCCCGTCGCGGTACCCATCGCCGGCTCGGACGGGCGGCGCCGGGACCTCCATCGCGGGACGCGCGCGGATCTCCTGGACGAGCGCCTGCCAGCGCACGTACGCGCCATCCGTCGTCGTCACCGGCCAGTTGCGAACGCAGACCGCGGTCCACTGCGAGCTCGTCTGCGCGATGGCGCGCGCGATCGAAGGCAGCGCATCGACCCACGTCGGCGTCGCCGTGCGGATCGCGTCGAGCTCGCTGCGTAGCGCGCACGCTGCTTCGATCGGGAGCGCGACGTCGAGCGAGGCGACGTCGCCCAGCCCATCGTTTGCCTTCGCGCTGGAGCGCTTGGAGCCCCACATGCGTCGCCGACCGGTCACGTAGAAGAGGGCGGTGACCAAGAGCATGACGGCGACGATCGGAAACCAGAGGTCCCAGCGCGCCTGCCGCACGTCGGCCTCGTGCTCGGCCTGGCAAGCGGCGAAGCCGACCTCACGACAATGCGCTTCTTCTCCCGCGCGTCTCAGACGCTCCCACTCTGTCGCGCCCTCGCGCGCCTCGCGCGCGCACTCGGCGGCGCCGACCTCGTCGCAGTGCTCCCGGTGACGCAGCTGGGCGTCGCCCGCGCTCAGGTCGCGCTCTACGTCCGCCTGGATCTTGCTCGGCGATCGATACGGAGCCTGAGCCGACGCGCTGGCCGCGGGCCACGCGGCGAGCACGACGAGGACGAGCAGCGCGTGACGGGCCACGGTGCACCGTACCGTGTCGCGCGGGAATACGCCGAGAGCTTGCGTCGGTCGATGTCCCAGCGTGCCGTGCGCGCATAGGCCGCGTATTCTCGCGTGCGAAGGAACGAGCTGGATGCCTTTACTCCTCGAGTCTCTGCGCGCGAAGGCACTGCTCGCAGCAGCGTCCGCTCTGCTCCTCGCCGCGGTCTCGGGCTGCCGCCCCTTCGTCTACTGCGGCGAGTGTGGTGTGCATCCGGACTCGGGTGTCGATGCACCCTCGATCGACGCGGGCATCGATACTTCCGTCGACGCGCCGAGCATCGACATGGGCAGGGACTCGGGCCCGCCGCCGATCCCCGACCCGCTCGACGGCACGACGCTCCCTTCTCGCGTGTGCAGCCTC
>CAYSCF010000191.1:0-13196 GCA_964429305.1 uncultured Sandaracinaceae bacterium
ATCATCTTGAGCACGGATCCGCCGGCGGGAACGATGGTCGAGCCTGGCTCGAGTGTGACGCTGACGATCAACGACGAATGATCCCATCGCCGGCCGCGTGACGGAAACTCGCAGTTGTGCGCTGCACGGCGCGCTGCGAGCTTGTCCGCATGCGCACTCTCTGCTCGCTCGCCCTCGCGCTCGGTGTGCTCGGCTGTGACGGCGCGCTCGGCGTCGACGCCGATGCATCGTCGCCCTCCGACGCGGGCACACGCCTCGATGCCGCGCACCCGGCGACCGATGCGCACGTGGATGCACCGGCCTCGCCCGACGCCCTCGTCGATGCGTGGAGCGCGCCGATCGATGGTGGTCACGATGCTGCGATCGTGGGTGACGCCGGGCCGTCATCGCTCCGGCAGACGATGCGCGAGATCGGCTACATGAGCGCGCCGAACGGCTTCTACGAGTACCTGCCGCCGATCTACGACGGCACGACGCCGCTTCCGCTCATGGTCTTCTGGCACGGCGTCGGCGAGGACGGAAACGGGATGGCGGCAGAGCTGCCGCGCGTGCTCGTCAACGGCCCGCCGCGCTTGATCAACGAGAATCACTGGCCCGCCGAGCGGCCCTTCATCGTCCTGTCGGCGCAGAACGCGAGCAGCTGTCCGAGCGCCGACTCGATCCGCGCGTTCCTGCGCTGGGCCTTCGCGCACTATCCCGTCGATCGCGCGCGCGTCTATCTCACGGGCCTCAGCTGCGGTGCGATCGGCAGCTGGTCGTACATCCAGCAGTACCTGAGCGACGGCGAGATCACGGCCGCGGTGCTCATCGCAGGAAACGGTCGCGGCGTGTGGCCGGCGCACCACTGCGATCTCGGCAGCATCGGCATCTGGGCGTTCCACGGCACGTCGGATGGAACGATCGATCCCGACGACGACATGTTCAACATGATGGGCTTTCCGACCGACGACCGGCCCGACTTCGACCAAGCGGCGTCGGAGCGCGCGTACAGCGACTGGCTCGCAGCCGGCAGCCCGATCACCGACGGCTTGCTGCACTGCCCGACCGCCGGTCGTCGCGACGCGCAGCTCACGCTCTATCCGGGCGTCGGCCACGACTCGTGGACGCGGACGTACGACGGCACCGCGGGCCACGACGTCTACTCGTGGATGCTGAGCATGTCGCGCTGACGCGTCAGCGCAGTAGCCAGATCGCGATCACCGCGGCGAGAACCAGGATCGCGACGATCGCGATGGCGACGCCGACGCTCGCGCGCGATCGCGGGACGTAGCGCGTGGTCGGGGCCTCGGCCGGATCTTCGTCGCGCACGATGCGGGTCGGAACGAGCAGCTCGGTCACGGGCTGCGGCGCGCGGCCCAGATAGGCCTCGAGATCGAGCGCGATGGTGCCGGACGAGACCAGCGTCGACTCGATCGGCTCGGCGTGCGGCAATCCGAGCGGCGCCGCGCGAACGGCGATCTCGGTCGCGGACCGCGCCGCGATCGGAACGTCCGCCTGCGCGATGGTCCCCGCGGCGCGAACGTGTCGTCGATCTTCGGCGATCGTCTCCGGAAAGTATCCTCGGACGAGCTCGCCGATCTCCACGCTGCCGGTCGGCTCCGGTGCTTTCCGTACGAAGCCCTCGAGGTCGGCGCGCATCGCGAGAGCATCCGGATAGCGATCGACCGCGCGAGAGCTGAGCGCACGCTCGGTGATGTCGGCGAGCAGTCCGGGCAGCCGTCGGATGCGTCTGCGATCCGGGATCTCGCCGCGCGCAGCCATCTGCTTGGCGACGCCGAGCTCGCCGGCGGGAAAGAGCCGCTGACCGAGGACCATCTCGAAGATCAGGATCCCGACGTTGAAGAGATCGCTGCGGGCATCGAGCGGCTCGCCGCGCGCCTGCTCGGGCGAGAGATAGCTGGGCTTGCCCTTGATGACGCCGACCTGCGTGTGATGATCGCTCGCGGCGGTCTTGGCGATGCCGAAGTCGGCGAGCTTCACCGCGCCGTCGAAGGAGAGCAGGACGTTCGACGGCGTCACGTCGCGATGGACGATGTTCGCGCGCGCGCCGTCGACGACGAGCGCGTTCGCGTAGGCGAGCGCTTCGCAGACGAAGGACGCGATCTTGGCGGCGTGGTGCGGGGCGATCGCGAAGGGTCGCTCGCTCCCGCGCGCATCGCTGGCGGCGCGGACCATCAGCCCGTGGAGGTCGACCCCGCGAACGAGCTCCATCGCGAGATAGAAGGTCTCTTCGCCGTCGGCCTCGACCGACGATCCGTAGTCGTAGACGTGGACGATGTTCGGATGGGAGAGCAGTGCGGCGAGCCGCGCTTCGCTGCGGAACATCCGGCGGAACTCGGGCGAGAGCGCGAGGTTCGGCAGGATGCGCTTGAGCACCAGATCGCGCGAGAAGCCTTCCTTGCCGTCTTGTCGTGCGAGGAAGATCTCGGCCATCCCGCCCGTCGCGAGACGACGCATCAGGCGGTACGGACCCAGCGGAATGCCGGCGCTCATCGCGGCGGAGTGTAACGTGAGCCGCGTGCGGACACGGTGGACAGTGATCGGGCGGCTGCGCAAGATCGGCCGACATGAAGACCTCGCGCATGGGCCCCGGTACGGACGCGCAAGTCACCGACGTCGGGCTCACACGGACGCATCCGGTGCTCGTTCGCGTCACGAGTGGGCCCGATCGCGGGCGTGAGAAGCGCCTCGAGGCCGGCACGCTCTCGATCGGCTCGAGCCCCGACGCGGACCTCGTGCTCACCGAATCGACGGTGTCGCGTCATCATGCCGAGCTCGCGCTCTTGCCGCACGGCGTGCGCGTGAAAGATCTGCGGTCGACGAACGGCACGTTCGTCGGCGAGTCGCGCATCGAGTCGGCGGTCGTCGCCGTCGGCTCCGAGATCCGGATCGGTCGCGCGCGGATCGAGATCGTGACTGCCGGCGACGCGGCGCCCGACATGCCCTCCGATCTCTGGCGTTTCGGCCCGCTCGTGGGCGAAGGCGTCCTGATGCGTCGGCTCTTCGGCCTGCTCGATCGCGCGGCGAGCGTCACGACGCCGCTCTGGCTCTTCGGCGAGAGCGGCACCGGCAAGACCGCGGCCGCGCGTGCGCTGCACGAGAGCTCGCCGCGTCGCGAGATGCCGTTCGTCGTGATCGATCTCGATCCGACGACGCTGCTCGAGGCGCTCACCGCCGCGTTCGCTCGCGCATCGCACGGCACGCTGGTCCTCGAGCGCATCGACGAGACGACGGCCAGCTTCCAGCACGCGATCCTGAATGCGCTCGCGACGCGCGAGCGAGACGACGTGGACGTCCGTCTCGTGACGACCTCGACGCGCGACCCACGAGAAGCGGTCGAGTCCGGCATGCTGCGGCGCGACATCTTCTTCCATCTCGGCGCCACGCGCATCGAGCTGCCGCCGCTGCGCGATCGGCTCGAAGACTTGCCGCGGCTCGTCGAGGCGCTCTCGGAGGAGCTCGGCTATCCGGGCGTGCGTCTGTCGACGACCGATCTGGCCGCGCTCCGTGCGCAGGCGATGCCCGGCAACGTGCGCGAGCTACGTCGCACGCTCGAGCAGACGTTGATGCACGCGTACGCGCCTCGCGTGAGCGATGCGATCGTTCCTGCGGTCGACGACAGCGCGCTCGGCCGCATGCCCTTCAAGGACGCGAAGGAGAAGATCGTGGACGCGTTCGAGCGTCACTACGTCGAGCAGCTCCTCGATCGCGCCGACGGCAACGTCTCGCGCGCGGCCGACATGGCGGGCCTCGACCGCAGCTACCTCACGCGCCTCGCCAAGAAGCACGGGCTTCGCTGAGCGTCAGAGGGTCCAGGTCGCGATCGCGCCGTCCGCGCCGCGGAACTGCGCCTGCTGGTCGGCGATCACCCCGCCGATGATACCCGCGGCCGCGCCGACGACCACCACGCCCATCACCACCCAGAACCACGCTTCTTCGTAGATCTCGGTTGGTCGGCTCGTCCCAGGTCCGTCGAGCGAGATCGGGAGTGACACGGCCAGCTGGAGCGCTTGGCCGTTCGCTAGCTCGCCTGCCCACTCGAAGCGCTGATGGCCGGTGAGCGAGACGTCGATCGCGTGATGGCCCGGGTCCGTGCTCAGCCGCAGTGGTCGGGTTCCGTCATCGGCCACGCCCTCGGCGTCGAGATGAATCGTGGTGATCGCGTCGTCTGGAAGACCCTCGAGCGTGATGCTCGCGATGCGCGCGCGGACCTCTTCGAGATAGCCCCGTGCTTCGACGACCATCGGATGCGGCACGTGATCCTGCGCGAGCAGGGCTTCGTATGCCGCGGCCGCATCTTCGTAGCGGCCGAGCGCGCGCAGCGCGAACGCAGCGTTGAAGAGCGTGACCGGCAGATGCGAGAGCTCGTAGGCGCGTTGGAACGCATCGAGCGCATCCGTCCACCGACCGGCGTCGATTGCGGCTTGTCCCGCCGCGAACAGCGCGCGCGCCTGCTCGCGATCCCCCGGGCTCGGCTGTGCGTGGACGGGCGCGGCCGAGAACAGCAAGAGCGCGACGAGCCCGAAGCTGCAGACTTGCGCGCGGAGCACGTGGTTCTTGTATCCTGATCGGCAGTGGCGCATCCAGCCCCGCAGCCGAACGATCCCACGCCCGTGCGGATGGGCCGCTACGAGACACTCTTCCGCCTCGCCGCCGGCGGCATGGCCGAGGTCTACGTCGCGCGTCTCGTCGGCGAAGGTGGTTTCGAGAAGCTCGTCGCGTTGAAGCGGATGCTGCCGAACATCGCGGCCGACCCGCGCTTCGTCGGCATGTTCCTCGACGAAGGGCGCGTCGCTTCCAACATCTCGAGCCCGCACGTCGTCTCCACGCTCGATCTCGGTCGCGCCGACGATGACTCGCTCTATCTCGTGATGGAGCTCGTGGTCGGCGTGTCGGTGGCTTCGTTGCGCGCGTCGCTGAGACAGCAAGGGCAGATCATCCCGGTCGAGGCCGCCGCCGAGATCGTCGCGCAGGCGGCCCTCGGGCTGCACGATGCGCACGAGGCGCGCACCGTCACGGGCGAGTGGCTGAGCATCGTTCATCGCGACATCTCTCCACAGAACATCCTCGTCGACGTGTCCGGACGCGTACGCATCACGGACTTCGGTGTCGCGCGCGCCATCGAGCGCGTCACGCAGACACAGACCGGCGAGGTGAAGGGCAAGCTCGCGTACTTCGCGCCGGAGCAAGCGCGATCGAAGCCGCTCGATCGACGCGCCGACGTGTTCGCGCTCGGCATCGTCGCGTGGGAGCTGCTCACCGGGCAGCGCCTCTTCTCGGCCGACGGCGGCGCGGCGGAGCAGGTGTTGCGCGTGCTCGAGATGCCCATCCCGCGCGTCGACGAGATCCGCCCCGAGGTTCCGAAGGCGCTCGCGGACGCGGTCGCTCGCGCGCTCGAGCGCAACGTGCACGATCGCACCGAGTCGGCGGGCCTGTTCGCGCGCGAGATCCGTGCGGCAGTCCCGTCGATCGGCAGCGAACCGATCGGCGTGCTCGTGCGCGAGCGCGGCGGTGAGTCGCTGCGCCGGCTGGAAGAAGGCATCCGCGTGCAGTCGTCGAGCGCAGCAGGACGGCCGCGCGTGTCGCTCGCGACGCCGCAGCCGCGCGTGATCGAGGACGACCCCGTGCTCACACCCTCGGGCGTCCAGCTCGGCGGCGGCGCGCCGCGACCCGAGCCGACACCGACGCCCACCGCGCCGTCGACCGGCTCACGCGTCGGCATCGCGTTGATGATCGCCATCGCGCTCGTCGCGGCCGTCGCGATCGGCGCTTTGGCGACGCACCACTTCGAGTCACCCGCGCCGGTCGCCAGGCCACTACCGCCCGTCACGTCGACACCCACGATCGCCGTCGCACCGCCAACGAGCGTCGTCCCGGCCCCGCCGCCGACCGGCGCGGAGCCAGAGCCGACGACGACCCCATCGGGCGCGCGTCGTACGACGGGACGCCGCGCGCCGCCGACGCAAGCCGCGGCAGCGCCGGTGACCGTGACGCACGTCGCGCCGCCGCCCGAGACGCGCGTCGCAGCACCGCCGCCCGAGACGCGCGTCGCAGCACCGCCCCCCGAGACGCACGTCGCACCCCCGTCCGAGACGCCGCATCCGACGCCGCGCCGCCCGACGACGGGCGTGCGTGGCCTGGACGAGTTCGATCTCGAGTCCGTGCCATCTCAGCCGTGAAAACAAGGTAGGCGGCCGTTGTCGAAGACGCTGGCGGTATCGCTCACTTCGGCGGACGTCAGTCCGGTGCTCGCGTCGTAGCAGTGCGCACGCACGGTGAACCGGCATCCGTACCCGCTGGTTGGGTTCGGCATATAACCGATCGAGTGCGTATCCCACGCGGTGGAGGGCGTCGGCGGCCTGCTCGTGTTGTAATACTGAGCTGAGAACGAATACTGAATGATCGAGGGCGCGGCGCAGCTGCCACTGGCTGCGCCTTGCGCGTAATACGTGTGCGGGCAGTCGGTGGGCGCCTGAATCCAGTAAGGGTCGGAGCAAAGCCGGTATGTTGCCCCGCAAGACGCGGCGATCGTGACGCCGGTGGGCGCAGCCGGTGGCGGCGTCGCGGTCGTGGTGGTCATCACGGAGTCGGACCAATCGCCGGTGAGCCCGTTGAGCCCTACGGCCCGCACGTGAACCCAATAGTCGGTCCTGGGCATCAGCGGCGAGAAATCGGTCGTGACGGTCGGGTCGGTCGTCGACATCTGGATCGTCGTCATGTCCATCGGGAACGTCGAGGACCTCGAGCACTCGACGTCGTAGCTCGCCACCTCGACACCCGGGCTCCAGGTCGCGGTGAGGCCTGACGAACTGACGTTCGACAGCGTGACGGTCGGCCGGCCCGGCCGCGTGAGCAACCGGCACTCTCCGGTGGCCGTGTCACAGTGATGCGCGGTGTCGGTGCAGCGCTCTTCGTGCGGCAGATGGAGGCAGCCTCCGTACTCGCACACCACGTCCACGCATGGTCCGGTGACCGGCGCACAAGCGCGCGTCGCGCTGCACTCGCTGGCGACGCATCCGGCGTCCGCTTGGCTCGGATCGCACTCCGGATCGAAGCACATACTCGCGTAACACCGCTGGTTCGGTGCGCACGTCATCGCGCCGCACTCACGCTGCACGATCACCGGCGCGAGCGTGTTGCCGTGCGTGCGCACGACGAGTGACCCGGGGCTGACGAGGCCACCGTCGAGCAGCAGGTCCGCTTCGACGGCATGTCTTCCGTACGGCACGCCTTCGTAGTGCTGCAGATGGGCCAGCTCGGAGAAGTCGTCGAAGCGCGCAACGGGGATGGACGTGACCTCACCGTCGTCGATGCTCACCGCGACGGAGTCGAACTGCACGCCTGGCTCGAAGTCGGTCTGGAGATCGACTGTCAGCTCTCCCGTCCCGACGCACGCAGTCGCGAGCAACGCGACCGATAGCCATGCTCTCTTCGGCATCACTGATCTCCTCGAATCGTCGCGTCGACGATCGGTCCAGCGTCGGGGGACGGTCCAGCATCGAGGAACGACATCACCTGGCAGAGCCCGGTGTCGTGTGGGACGACGGTTGGCCCGGCATCCGGCACGACGGCATTCGTGGGGGGTTCGCAGAAGTGGGTGCCGTCGGCTCGGCAGAAGCTCACGGGCATGTCGGTCCCCGGGGCGACCGTCACACAACCGCCGATCTCACAGCGGTCGATCGTCGTGGTCGTCGTCGCTTCGGCGGCCGGCGTACACAGCAGCCGGTAGTTCCACGTCGTTCGATGACCCAGATAGAACGGCGACTGCAGCTCGTATCGGACGGAAGGCCCGTCCGGGGTCCGGTCGCACGCCGCGGTGCTCTGGCAGAATCGGACGTTGACGAGCACCGTCGGCCCCGGATCATCGGTGAGGATCGTGAACAGGGTCGGCTGCTGCGATCCGGGCATCAACGCGACGTCGTGCGATTGGGTCCAGGGCGCATTGAACGAGGCGCCGAAGCGCTCGAACTCCACGCGCGCGATGCCGGTGCCGGGCGGGAGCTCGAGCTGGACGTCCAACGCCGCGTTTCGCGCGCAGCCCGTCGCGATGACGCAGAGCAGAGCGAGAGGCACCCGACGGCTGAGGCGACCCACGGTGCCTCCCATTATACGAGATTCGCGCACCGATCGTCGGGTCAGAGTGTGTTCAGGAAGCGCGCGAGGCCTTCGTACGAGTTCGGCCCGAGCACGCCGTCGATCGGTCCCGTGTAACCGTGCGCGGCCGCGAGGCGCTGCATCGCCTTGTACGTGTTCACGCCCGGGACGCCGTCGACCGGTCCGGTGTAGCCGAACCCGGCCATCGCGCGCTGGATGCCGGCCCACGAGGCCGTGCCCATCACGCCGTCGATCGGGCCGGTGTAGCCGTGCTCGGCCGCGTACATCTGCATGCGCATCCAGAAGTACGAGTCGGGGACACCGCTCGTCGCCGTCGCGCTCGCCGGGATCGGGCAGCCCGCGGGGATCGCCGCCGGCGTGCATGCCGCCGAGCCGCCGCCTGCGAGATGCTGACCGACGTAGTCCATCGACCAGCCGCGGTAGCGCGCGCCAGACTCCGCGTTGTAGGTCGGGATGCTCTGCACGCCGATCGCGTCGCCCCACACCTCCCCGAGATGTGCGGACGCCATGAACACCGTCGTGCCGCCACCGAGGATGTCGACGCCGACGTGCCCGGCCGTTCCGATGTCCCACCAATGGAACGCGCCGACGGGCGCGGCGGCGGGATTGGTCGACACGATCGTCGACTCCGAACGCGCGATCGCCGCGGTGTTCGCCGAGCGCGAGAACCCACCGAACTGGAACATCAGCGCGCCGCAGTGTTGATCCCACGTGTGCCCGTCGTCCTCGGGGTGGGCCGCGGCGAACGCGCGGGCGCGATCGTAGACGCTGCGATCGCACACCGGCGCGCTCGGCGTGCAGTCGACGGGCGGGCGTGCGGCATCGACCGCCGGGGGGCCGGCATCGACGGCCGGCGCGACGTACGCGTCGGCGAGCGCGGGCCCGGCGTCCGCGCCCGTGAAGTGCGGTCCTGCGTCGCCGAGGGCCTGGCCCGCATCACCACGCGGCGCTTCGATCATCGTGGAGCGGGCGCAGCCGCCGGCGAGCGAGAGAGCGAGCAGGCCGAACGAGAGCAGGCGAGCGTTCGTGTGAGTCATGCCTCCCGACAGAGCAGGCACGGTGCCGGGGGATGTGGGTGCGCCGACGCTTCGATCTGCGGACTATCGAACGCGATCGGCGGGGAACGGCGCCCGGCGGAGCGCGGCACCGTCCAGGATCTGTTCGCGTCAGCCGGGCTCAGCGCCGGCGGGCGCGATGCCGCATCACGAGCGCGAGCATCACGACCAGCCATGCGCCGCGGCTCGCCGGAACGTTCGCTCCGACGATGGTGCAGCGGCATCCGCCACCGCCGTTGAAGCCCTGACCGGCCGCGTCCACGCCCGGGCTCGCATCGATCGCGCTTCCGCCGCCATCCATCGTGCGCCCGCCATCCCGCGTCCCCGCATCGTCCGTCGCGCTCCCGTCGGGCTGCTCGCTCGCGTCGGGCTCGGCCGCGTCCGACTCGGTGCTCGCGTCGCCCTGGCTCGAAGCGTCGGCGCCGGCATCGAGCGAGACGAACGCATCACCGACCGGGATGCCCGCATCGGACGTGCTCACGCCCGCGTCGATCGTACAGATGTGGTTGTACAAGCAGGTCGCCGCGCCGACCGTGCACGGGCTCGTGTCGCAGCCGTTCTGCGCGCCGTCTCCGTCGCAGTCGCCCTGACCGGTCGCCCAGTCCAGCGGGCTGCACGTCGAAGCGCACGATGCGAGCGCCGACGGAACGCACATCGAGAGCGTGGCGTCGACCATGCGGCACGCGCCCAGCACCCCGCACGTGACCGTGTCGCTGCAGTGCGCGGTGGCGTTGCAGCTCGGATGGCAGAAGTAGGTCGTCGGCGCCGCGGGAAGCGCGCTGCACTCCCAGCCGCTGGTCGAGATCGACGCCGCGACCGCATCGCACTCGGTCGAGCCGTTCGTACACCGGATGAACGGCGTGCACACGTTCGACGTGCCTTCGCAGATCTGACCGCCCAAGCAGAACGGCGAGGCGACGGCCGGAACCGTCGCAGCGTTCGAAGACGAGCATGGCGCGGCGTCGACACCGTTCGGCGTCCCGTCGCCGTCGCAGTCGCCGTCGGCCCAGTGGCCGGCCGGCGAGAAGCAGGCGCGGAACTGTGCGAGCGTCGCGGTGCCCGATCCGCAGAGCGTGACGAACGGACGATCGGATGGATCGTGGTACTCGCAGATGCCCGGGACGCCGCTGATGCTCGTGGTGCGGCAGGTCGCGACGAGCGGGTCGAACGTCGGACAGTCGCTCTCCGAGCTGCATCGGAAGATCGGATTGCAGTTCGGCGAGCACACGCCCGAGCTGCCTCCGTTTCCGCGCACGCAGCGTCCCAGCCCCATGCCGAAGCACTGCGCATCGTCGGTGCACGAGCGCGTGGTCGGGCACGTGACCATGCCGGTCGCGCCCCCGATCCCGGGACACGGAGTCACGTCTGCACGTACGGGTGCGGCGAGCGCCACACAGATCGCCAGCGAGGCGGCGAGCCAAGACAAGTACTTCATCCCCAAGTCCTGTTCTCGGGGCTTCGCGGGAAGCCCCACGTTATCTCTCCATCGTGCCAGAAGCGCTGGCGATTGACAGTGGGTGCCGCCCGCCGCATGAACGCGCCCTATGTCGATGCCGGTCAGCGAGGCGCGCGATCGCCTTTCCGAGCTCGCTCAGCGCCTCGTGGCGCTGGGGAGGTATCTTTGACGTCGACGGCCTTCGTCACGAGATCGATCGGCTGAACGACCGCACGCTCGCCCCGGGATTCTGGGACGACGCGGACGCCGCCCAGAAGCTCGTGCAGGAAAAGGCGGGGCTCGAGGGCACCGTCAACCGCTTCGAGAAGGGCAAGAAGGACAGCAAGGACCTCCTCGAGCTGCTCGAGATGGCCGAGGGCGACGAGTCGATCATCGACGAGATCGCCGCGCAGATCCCCGGGATCGAAGCGAGCGTCCGTCAGATGGAGGTCGAGCGCATGCTCGCCGGCAAGGAAGATCGCAGCGACGCGATCCTTGCGATCCACGCGGGCACGGGCGGTCTCGACGCCGAGGACTGGTGCACGATCCTTCAGCGCATGTACCTGCGCTGGGCCGAGAAGAAGGGCTTCAAGACCGAGATCGTCGATCAGACCGACGGCGACGGCGGCGTGAAGGGCACCACGATCATCGTGAAGGGCCCGTACGCGTACGGCTACCTGCGCGCCGAGAACGGCGTGCATCGCTTGATCCGGATCTCGCCCTTCGACGCGAACGCACGGCGGCAGACGGCGTTCGCGTCCGTCGAGGTCGTGCCCGATCTCGACGACGACGTCGGCGACATCGTCATCAAGCCCGAGGATCTGCAGGTCGACACCTTCCGCGCGGGCGGCAAGGGCGGTCAGCACGTCAACAAGACGGAGTCGGCGATCCGCATCACGCACTTGCCGAGCGGCATCGAGATCAAGTGCCAGGCCGAGCGCAGCCAGCACAAGAACCGCGCGACCGCGATGAAGATGCTGCGCGGCAAGCTCTACGAGCTCGAGCGTCAGAAGCGCGAGAAGGAATTCGAAGAGGCCTACGGCGTCGACAAGATGCAGATCGGCTTCGGCTCGCAGATCCGCACGTACACGATGCAGCCGTATCAGCTCGTCAAGGACGAGCGCACCGAGCACAAGGTCAGCGCGATCCAGCACGTGCTCGACGGCGACATCGACGAGTTCATCGAGAGCTACCTCTTGATGTGGGCCGACAAACGCAAGGCGATCGAAGACGCCAAGCTCAAGAGCTGACGCGGCTCAGGCCGGCGGCGAGGTCGTCGTCGCCGTCGTCGAGACGCTGCTTCGTCGGAACAAGAAGATCGCGATCGCGATCGCGAGGCTGGAGAACATCGCGCCCGCCGGCCATCGGAACGACGAGACCTGGCGGACGATGCAGCTGCCCGCCATCCCCTGCGGATAGGCGACCGGGATCATCTGACCGACGCGGCCGTAGTGGCCCGACACCGCGCAGACGTGACCGTTGACCTGCATGGTGGTCGTGCCGTCCGCGACGTGTGTGACGACGCCCATGCCGCGCTCGCCGTGGAAGTACCTTCGGTACGTCGCGATGCCGTCGATCGCGCCGTACGCGAAGAGCATCGCGGCCAATCCCAAGCCCATCGCCCAGCTCGGTGTGACGGTGACGCCGCGTATGTCGTTGCGTCCGAACAGGCGGCCGCGATGATGATGACCGCCCCCGTGATGTCCGTGATGGTGCCCCACGCGGCGATTGTGACATGGAATTTCGGGAAGGAGTGGGGCGGGGTCGATGGTTCACTCGCCCGTGAGACGTCGTGGATGGGGGATCGTGATCGTCGTCGCGCTGCTGGCATGGTGGTGGAGCGCGTCGTCGCGCGATGCGAGGAGCGAGGGCACGCGCTCGGAGGATGCGACGTCGTCGCGAGCACCCGTCGCACGCTTGCGGGGGCGCCACTTCGGAACGCGTGACCACGACGCCCGGGACGACCAAGGCGAAGACGAAAACGAGACCGAGGTCGAGCTCGTTCGCACGGCGATCTCGATCGCGACGACGCCACGCGAGGCGCCGCGCTGGCCGGCGTCGCCCGCGAGCGACACGCCGGCGTCGATCCGGATCGAGAACACCTGCGACGACGCGATCACGCTCTTCTGGATCGACCACGACGGAGGCGAGCGCGAGTACGCGATGCTTCGACCGGGGCGATTCGTCGAGCAAGCGACGTTCGAAGGCCACGAGTGGCTCGTGCGATCGAGCGCCGGGGAGATCGTCGCCCGCTTTGCGAGCACGGACGGTGACGTGATCGTCCCGTGCGCCGACGGAACACCATCGCGCGCGCACGCGAGCCTCCACGAGGACGGGCCGCCCGCCGACTGTCCGATCTGCTCGCCACGGACCACGACGGCGGCCGCGTTCAGCGTCGAGAGCCACTGCGCGCTCCCGGTCCGGCTCGTGTGGCGCGACTTCCACGGCGCGACACGCGACTACGGAGTCATCGCGCCGGGCGCGATCGTCACGCAGCACAGCTACGTCGGTCACCGCTGGGAAGTCGTCGACGACGAAGGCACGACGGTCGCACGCTACGTCGTCGACGAAGACGGCGAGCACGTCGTCGC
>CAYSCF010000192.1:0-13185 GCA_964429305.1 uncultured Sandaracinaceae bacterium
CGTGACACCGCACGGAGAAGGCCAGATGAGGTGGCCAAGCAGATGGCGCACTTCCTCTTCCAGCCGCCGCGACCGATCGCGGGGCCGGCCGTCGGTTGGTATCGAATCTTCACCGCGAGCCTCTTGCCGCCGCGGCTGCGCGCCGAGCTCGGGATGCGCTGGACCGCGCGCGACGAGGCGATCGCGAAGCGTACGACCGCGCTCCTGCGCGCCATCCAGAAGCGCACGCCCGAACGGCTGCGTCTCTTCCCCGACTACGTCGAAGCGATGCGCCGCGTGAACGGTGAAGACGAGCCGCGCGATCGCGTGGGCCGCTTCATCGAGAAGATCGCGCTGAAGGCGATCGAGCCGTCGCCGTCGGTGCTCGAGCGTTCGACCAGGAGCGCGTGAGCGAGCCTCACGATCTGATCGTCTGCGGTGCAGGCTCGGCGGGCGCGGCCCTCGCATGGATGGCGGCGTCTCGGGGGCTGCGCGTGCTGGTGCTCGAGCGGCGCACGCTCGATCGCGCAGGCGCGTCGTGGGTGAACGACGTGCCGGGCTGGATGTTCGACACGGCCGGCATCGCACGACCGACGGGCGACGAGCTCATCGAGACGCACGCGATCACGCTCGTCGCAGGCTTCGACGTCGATGCGCCGCGGCTGACGGTGCGACCGAAGGACTTCCTCGGCGTCGACATGCGCCGCCTGGTCGATCGCCTGCAGGAAGCGGCGATGCGCGCGGGCGCCGAGCTGCGCGGCGGCGAGCACGTGCAGCAGATCGATCATCGCGCGGACGAGGTCGTCGTCACCACCGGTCGCGGCAAGCTCGCGGCGCGCACGCTCGTCGATGCGTCCGGGCTCTCGGGCATCGAGGCGCTCGGCAAGATGCACGGCACCACGCGCGACGTGTGCGCGGCCGCGCAGGAGATCTACCGCATCCGTGATGCGCGCGAGGCGGATGCGTTCTTCGATCGCTATCGCGCGGCCGACGGCGACGTGACCGTATTCACCGGTGTCGCGGGCGGATACTCGATCGTGAACGTGCGCCGCCACGACGAGCGCGTCTTCTTGCTCACGGGATCGGTCCCCGCCGACGGCGTTCCTTCGGGCAAGCGATTGCTCGACGACTTCGTAGGGACGCACGCGTGGATCGGCGATCGCGAGCGCGGTGGGGCGCGCGCGATCCCGCTCTCGTACGCTCGACCCACGCTCGTGCGCGGCAGGCTCGCGGCGATCGGCGATGCGGCGAGCCAGGTCTTCTCGGCGCACGGCTCGGGCGTCGGCGCCGGTCTCGTCGCGGCGCGGATGGTCGACGACGCGCTCGCGCGTGGCGATCTCGGCCACTACCAGCGCGAGTGGCAGAGGCGCTACGGCCTCTTGTTCGCGACCAACGACTTGTTCCGACGCCTGACGCAGAGCCTCGCGCCGGAAGAGCTGCGCGCGATGATCGGCGAGGGCGTTCTCGGCGCGAGCACGCTCGAGGCCGAGCTCGCGCAGCGTTTTCCGCCGATCGATCGCTCGCTGCTCCAGGCCGGCCGAGGGTTGCGGAGACATCCCGCGCTCGCACGCAAGCTCGTGCGCGTGACGGCCAAGATCGCGCGGCTCGCAGCGCTCTACGCGCGCGTCCCGGTCCACGAGGCCCAGCAGGATGCGTGGGCCGAGCGCGTCCACGCCGCGATGAGGTAGGGCCGGGGCCCCCTCCCGCTCCGTCCGGTCTCCGTGGCATGCTGGAGCACCGACGGAATGACGCGCCCCGCACAGTGGACCCAACCTGCGCTCGCGCTCCCGATCGGCACCGGGCCCTTCCACGTGAAGGGGGTGCTCTATCTCGGCACGCAGAAGTACTTCCAGAACGACGTGCCCGACGGCATGGCCAAGCTCGCCGAGACGCTCGAGGATCCTTCGGTCAAGGAATTCATCCAGCAGAAGTTCCTGCCGTCGAGCTGGTACGACGTGCTGCCGGTCGCGCCGCTCATCCGCGCCGAGGCGGAGGTCTGTCACCAGACGGTGCCGAGCTATCTGCGCAAGCGCGCGGCGTTCCAGGCACGCGAGGACATCTCGGGCGTCTATCGCTGGCTGCTCAAGCTCGCATCGCCGGAGACCGTCGCGCTGAAGATCCCGCGCCTGCTCACGCAGATCTTCGACTTCGGCGACAGCTACACCGAGCGCCTCGACGATCACGCCGTGCACATGGAGCTGCGCGAGTTCCCCGCCGCGCTGAGCGAGTGGTACTCGACGGCGTTCGAGGTCTACGCCGAGACCGCGCTCGGCCTCGCGGGCGCCAAGAACGTGAGCCTCGTGCTCAAGGCGACGCCGACGGCCACGCATGCGAGCGGCGTCCCGCTCGTGACGTTGAAGGGCGACGCCCACTGGGAGTGAGAATGGTTTGGAGCATCAAGGACATCCCCGATCAGAGCGGGCGTGTCTTCGTCGTGACTGGATCGAACAGCGGCATCGGGCTGGAAGCAGCAGAGGTGCTCGCGGGCAGCGGCGCGCACGTCATCATGGCGTGCCGCAGCGCAGGCAAGGCCAAGGACGCGGCCGATCGCATCAAGAAGAGACACGCGCGGGCGAGCATCGACGTGCGCTCGCTCGATCTCTCGAGCCTCGCCAGCATCCGTTCTTTTTCGGAGGCGCTCACCAAGGATCATCCGGCGATCGACGTGCTCGTGAACAACGCCGGCATCATGGCGATCCCGCGCGCGCTCACGGCGGATGGCTTCGAGATGCAGATCGGCACGAACCACCTCGGCCACTTCGCGCTCACGGGGCTCTTGCTCCCCGCGCTCGCGAAGGCGCCGCGCGCGCGCGTGGTGACGGTGTCGAGCACGGTGCATCGCATGGGCCGCATCGCGTTCGACGATCTGATGGGCGAGCGCCGCTACGACAAGTGGTCCGCGTACTGCCAGAGCAAGCTCGCGAACCTGCTCTTCGTGCACGAGCTGCATCGCCGCTTGCCGAAGGCGCACCCGAACATCGCGTCGCTCTCGTGTCATCCGGGCTATGCGGCGACGAACCTGCAGACGGTCGGCCCGAAGCTCGAGCAGTCGTGGACGGGCCGTATCTTCGAGACGGGCAACACGCTGGTCGCCCAGTCGGCCGCCTCGGGCGCGCTCCCGACGCTGCGCGCGGCGACGGATCCGACGGCGAAGAGCGGTGAATTCTACGGCCCGCGCGGCCCGTTCGCGCTCTGGGGCGCACCGGTGATCGAGAAGGCCGCAGCGCGCTCGCACGACGAAGGGATCGCCCGCCAGCTCTGGGAGCGCTCGATGGATCTCACCCGCGTTCGCTACCTGGAGTGAGGGTGCGGATCCGCGATCAACAGGGCGGTCGGCCCGTGCAGCTCGGGTCGACGCAGTCGATGAGGCCGTCGCAGTCGTCGTCGGCGAAGTTGTCGCAGATCTCCGGGATCGGCATGCAGCACGTCGGCGCCGCGCTGCAGTTCGGATCGGCGCAGTCGGTGGCGTGATCGCAGTCGTTGTCGATGCCGTCGTCGCAGATCTCGGGGCGCGGCGTGCAGCAGAGCGCGTCGCTCGCGCAGTCGGTGTCGACGCAGTCGATGAACCCGTCGGCGTCGTTGTCGACCCCGTCGTGACAGGCGCCCGCTTCACTCGTCACGTGCGCGATGTTCAGGAAGAAGTTGCCGCCCGTGCCCGGGTTGAACCCGTCGACCACGATCACGACGTGCTGTCCGCCGCGCACCGTCACCGTGACGCGTGACGTGAACATGCCGCCCATGTCGTCGTCGCACGCGAGCTCGGCGCCGTGGCAGTCGCCATCGAGAACGTAGAGCACCGTGTCGAAGCTCGATCCGATCGTGTCGATGATCCACGTCGCCGTGCGCGGCGCCGTCCAACCGAACGCCGTCTCGGGGCCGCGCGCCATGCCGCCGCACGACGCCGAGAGATCGTCGGCGCCGCTCGTCGTGCCGCTCGCCACGTGCATGCCGGTCGCGCTGCCGAGGCTCTGATCGGGGCACGTGATGCACGCCGGCTGCGCGGTGCAATTGGAGTCGAGACAGTCCACGGCCCCGTCGCAGTCGTCGTCGATGCCGTTCGTGCAGATCTCCGTCGTCGCGACGCAACACGCCGGCGACATCGTGCACATCGGATCGGCGCAGTCGATCAGGCCGTTGCAGTCGTCGTCGTGACCGTTCGCGCAGTTCTCCGGCACCGGCATGCAGCACGTCGGCGTGAGCGTGCAGTTCGCATCGCCGCAGTCGACCTGGCCGTCGCAGTCGTCGTCGACGCCGTTGCTGCAGTTCTCGGTCGTCGGGATGCAGCAGATCGGGAAGGACGCGCAGTCCGGATCGACGCAGTCCACCGCGCGATCGCAGTCGTCGTCCACACCGTTCGTGCAGATCTCCGTGTGCGGCACGCAGCAAGTCGGCGCGCCCGCGCAGTCCGGGTCGGCACAGTCGATCAAGCCGTCGTGATCGTCGTCGATGCCGTTCGTGCAGTTCTCGGCCGACGACTCCAGCGTCGCGTGCAGCACGAAGTTGCCCGACGACATGCCGAAGCCGTCGACGAAGAGGATGATCGTCTCGCCGGCCGTGAGCGGGAAACGGATGAGCGAGGTCGTGCCGCCGCCGCCGTCGTCGTCGCAGCCGAGCTGAGGCCCGAGGCAGCCCATCCGCGCGTAGAGGACGGTGTCGTACGACGACGTGCGCGTGTCGAACGAGTACGTGCCGGTGCTGGGCGCCGTCCACTGGAACGCGAGATCCGGCGCGCCATCGGATGCGCCGCAGCTTCCTTGCGAGTCCGCGCCGGCCCCGGCGGTGGTGCCGGTGGCGATCACACCGAGCGCGCTGCCGAGCACGCGATCGGGGCACGTCGGCATCGCGCAGCTCGGATCGGCGCGGCAGTCGGGATCCATGCAGTCCGCGAGCCCGTCGCAGTCTTCGTCGATCCCGCCGGTGCATCGCTCGAGCGCGGAGGGCGAGACGAGCGCGTTGTTGTCGTCGCAGTCGTCGCCGCCGCAGCCGCGCGGCGTGTGGCCGTCGCCGTCGCGATCGACCGGCACCGTGATGCAGCGACGCATCGTGTCGCTGCACGCGCCGATGTTGCACGCGTCCGAGGCGCAGACGACGGCCGTGCCCGCGAAGCAGCTGCCCATGACGCAGCGCTCGGCGCCATCGCAGAAGACGCCGTCGTCGCACTGCACGTCCGAGACGCACGGCATGCCGATGTCCGGGAGGATGATCGGCGCGTCACGTCCGACGTCGCGTGCGGCATCGCTCGCGTCCGTGCCTCCGTCGATGCCGCCGTCGAACGATCCGCCGTCGCGGCCCGCGTCGCGACCGGTGTCGCCGACGTTCGCGTCCATCGGTGGAACGTGCACCTCGAGCGGCGTGCGACCGCACCCGAGGACGAGAAGACCGAGCGAGCCAATGCAGACGAGCGCGCGCATCGATGGAGGATACGGCGCGCGAGCAGGCGCGTCATGGCGCGTTCGGGTTGCCGCGTTCCGCCCCACGATTCTGGTACCCTGACCCGTGCCCGAGCGCATCCTCGTCGCGCTTCTGCTCTGGAGCTGCGGCACCGAGCACGTGGCCGAGGATTCAGCAGGCTCGGATGCCGGCGCGGCCGCGCGAACGACGCGCGATGCTCGGGCCCCGAAGCGGGCGGCCGCCGACCCCTGGCGGCGGCTACTGCGCGCCGACGACGCTGCTGCCGTGAGCGCTCGTCCTGCGCAATGGATGCTGGGAAGGCAATGAGGGCTTTCGGCCTCGTTGCCTGATCAACAGCTCGGCGCGGCGTGCTCGCAGCCGTCGGCGGTCGTGCTGTTGCAGTCGCTGAACCCCGTGTCGCAGACGATGTGGCAGCCCGCGCTGCTGCAGCTCGGATGGGCGTTCATCGCACCGACGGGCAGCGTGCATGGGTTGTCGCAGCTGCCGCAGTTCGCGAGCGAAGTCTGCGTGTTGATCTCGCATCCATCGGAGCCCGCCATGGTGCGATCGTTGTTGCAGTCGGCGAAGCCCGAGTCGCACGTTGGAACACAGTCGCCACCGACACACGTCGCGCGGATGTTCACGCCGGAGACGTGACACACGTCGCTCACCGTACATCCGCCGCAGTGCATCGGATCGGTGTTGGTGCTGACCTCGCAGCCGTTGCCGGGGATCGTGTCGCAATCGGCGTAGCCGATGTTGCACGACCAGGCGCAGCCAGTCGTCGCGTTGCACATCGCCGAGGCGCTCGTCGGCGCGGTGCACGCGTCGTGGCAAGCGGTGCAGTTCGACGTCGTGCCCAGCTGTGTCTCGCAACCAGGATTGGAGTCGCAGTCGGCGTGGCCTGCGCAGGGATCGAACGCGTCGGTGCCTACGTCGGAAGCCGAATCGGTGCCCACATCCGTGGCGGACGCATCGGTTCCGACGTCACCCACGATCGCATCGGTGCCGACATCCGTGCTCGAATCGGTGTTGGCGTCTCGACCCACGTCGGGCCGATTGGCATCGAGCGGCGGCCCCGTGTCCACGGGAGGCGCACTCGGTACCGACGGCTGACACGCCACCAAGCAAACCGCCATCCCGAGAACGCTCCGTCCGATTCGCTGTCGCATGCGCGGCATCCTACGGGACGATGCGTGATTGGAGAAGAGACCGACACGCGAGCGAGCGAGCGCGCGCGAGCGCTACACCGCGAAAAGGACCGTCGGGCTCAGCGTGTGTCGCCGGCGCGAATGACCAGCTCTTCGTCGAGCTGCACGCGATGCACGGTCGGCACGCTCGCCGGAGCTGGAGCTGGGAACAGCATCGGAAACAGGTAGTGCACCGCGAGCAGCGCAACCGCGAGACCGGCGAGGCTCGCGATCGCGGTCAGCACGATCACACGCGCGCGCGAGGGCCCCGATGCGCGGCGCGGCAGTGGAGGTGGCGCGGCGCTGACGGTCTCGACGTCGTGCTCGGTCGCGACGAGCTGCACGTCCGTCAGCGCGTCGATCTGGATCGTGCGGTTCGAGTCCCCGGCCACGGCATGGTGCTAGCAGCCCCAAAAGCGAAACGCGAGCGGAGCCGGGGCTCACGCTCGCGTCTCGGCGAATGACTCTCTGTCTCTCAGGTGCCAGCGGCCGGCGCGGGGGCGGGCGGCGGAACCGCGCCACCGGCGCAGTGGCTGCCGTTGCCGGCCGGGTCGGTCGGGTCGGAGTCGCTGCAGCCCGAGACCGGGCCCGTCGCGCCGCCGGCGCAGTGGCTGCCGTGGCCTGCGGGATCCGTCGGATCGCTGTCGCTGCAGCCGACCGCCGCGCCACCGGCGCAGTGCGTACCGCGACCGATGCCGTCGGTCGGGTCGCTGTCGCTACAGCCGCTTCCGGGCGCCGCGCCGTTGCCCATGCAGCAAGCGGTCGTGGACACGACGCCCAGCGCTGCGAGGGCTCCAGCGGCCGCGCCGCCGAGCATCGTCATCTGACGGCGGCTGAGCGTCCGCGTCGAGATCTCATCGTCCATCAACGTCTTCTTCTCGGACATCTCACCCTCCATGTGGGCCCTTCTGGGCGGGGCCAACCTGAACACGACCCGCACCGCGGTTGCAAGCGCGAACGCGTCGAGACCGCGGTGGATGCCCGAGGGGCTATGGGCATCCACGTCGTTCTGGTACCGTGCTCGACCGACTGAGGTGGTGACCCATGCAAGTCCTTCGCGCTCGTTTGTCTCGTTCGCAGTGGCTCGTCGCGATCGCCGCGCTCTCGCTCGCGCTCGGCATGCTCGCGACGTCGTTCGTTCCGAGCGTCGGCGCGCAGCGGCTCCACGCGACCGTCTACGTCACGCAGGCGGTGATCCCGCGTGGCCTCACCGAGAAGGCGCTCATCGGCTTCGCGCGCGGGCACCAAGCTCGCATCATGCAGGAGACGACCGAGACCGATCTCGCGCAGCGTCACTGGGCCGGCAACATGGTGGTGCAGTTCAACACGGCGCCGGGCGACCTCGAGTACCACGCGCTGTTCTACGACGTCACCGACGGCGTCCGGAACTTCATCGACGACATGGCGATCTACGTGCACGACCGCGATCAGCGCACGTACGTGCAGCGCATCAACCTCGCGCGGCCGCGCTTCCGCCCGAATCGCCGGCTCGAGATGGTCGTCACGGTCGCGCACGCCGAGGTCGGCAACACGCGCCTCGAGATCCGCGGCGAAGAAGTGCACCACTCCGGCCAAGTCGACTTCAGCGAAGCCGACACACACGCTGCCGACTGATTCGCTCGGGGCCGATGCCGGCCCCGCCCCGACTGGCGGAGCCAGATCGGGGCCCCACCCCTCGCTCCGCTCGACTCGCTACCGCTCGCCTCGCGAGGCAGCGCGCGCAATGGTTGCCGTCGAGCTCCTCGTGCCCGCAACTCTCGGTGTGACCCGCCCATGATCGACGACAACGAAGAGCGCGACATCCAGTCGGTGCTCGGTGATGCGCGTCGCGGCAAATGGGATCCGGTGCTCGTGCTCGTCGGGACGGAGACATTCCTGATCGAGCGCGTGGTCCGGCTCCTGCGCAAGGCGACCGTGGGCGACGGGCCGCGCGGCTTCAACGACGATCTCTTCCACGGCAGTGGCCTCCAAGGGGGCAAGGTCGCGGCGGCTGCGCGGACGCTTCCGATGATGGCGAGCGCGCGCTTCGTGCTGGTGCGTGGCGCACAGGATGCGCCGCCGGCCGAGCTCGACGCGCTCGCGAGCTACGTGTCCGAGCCGTCGCCGAGCACCTGCTTCGTGATCACGGCCGAGAAGATCGACGGCAAGACCAAGCTGGCGAAGGCCGCGAAGGCGACCGGCGCGTGGCTCTCGGTCGAGCCGCTCAAGGGTGGGCTGCTCGAGCGCTTCGCGACGAGCGAGGCCAAGCGGCGCGGGCACACCTTCGAAGGGCCGGCGCTCGCGGCGCTGACGGATGCGACGGGAAACGATCTCGCGGCGATCGACGATGCGGTCGAGCGGCTCTCGCTCTACGTGGGCGAAGGAAACGGAATCGATCGCGACGCGGTGGAGGCCGTGGTCACGCGCGTTCGCGTCGACACGATCTGGGCCCTCGTCGATGCGATCGCGCTGAAGCGGACGAAGGTCGCGCTCGAAGCGTCGCTCTCGATGCTCGCCGATCGCGAGCCGCCGCTGCGCATCCTCGCGATGGTCGCGCGCCAGGTGCGCATGGTCGCCAAGATGAAGACGGCGCTCGAAGACGGGATGAATCAGGCCGAGGCGGTCAAGGCCGCGGGCGCGGCACCGTTCAAGGCGCGCGAGCTCGCCGACTCGGCCAAGAAGTTCACCGATCAAGATCTGCGACGCGCGTTGATCCTGCTGCGCGATGCCGACGTCGCGCTCAAGGGCAGCAAGCGCGAGCCCGAGATCGTGATGGAAGAGACGGTCTTGGCGCTCTGTCGCTAACCGGCGCGGCGGGACATCACGGCGCCGAGGCCGCCGCCCACCAGCGTGGCGACGACGACGCCCGCGACGTGGAAGAAGAGCACGTGCAACACGCTCTCGTCCGCAGCGCACGTCGTGAGCAGCACGCCTTGCCCCGCGAGCGCGCCCGCAGCGCCGCCCGCAGCGGACGCGAGCGTTCCGAGACGCGCGCTCGACGAGCGCGCCATGCCGAGCATCGTCACCAGCGGTAGCGCGCCGATCGCGAGCTCGGTCGAGAAGCAGCTGATCGCATGCCCCGCGACGAGCGAGATCTCGGTGTAGTCGAGCAGGCCGAGCGTCATCGAAAGGCCGAGCGCGAGCGCCGACGCGACGAGGGCGTCTCGCTCCGAGCGGAGCGCGAGATTCGGCAGCAGGGCGGCGACTCCGATCGTCGCGAGCGCGATCAAGATCCGATACGGCGAGATCGACGGCCCCGAGAGCGCGAACGCGATCACGACCGACACGAGCACGGCCGCACCGACCATCAGACCGCGTATCGCGGGAACGGGCGCGGGCGCCGCCTCGCGCGGCTCCGAGGCGAGCAACGCTCGGACGCGCGCCTGGGTGCGCTGCATCGCCTTCTCGGACGGAGGCGGTGGCGCCGCGAGCCCGTCCATCAGCGAGACGAGGCGCTTGGCGCCCTGCCATTGCTTCGCGCACACCGCGCACTCGGCCGCGTGGCTCGCGAGCGCCGCGTCGTCGCCGTCGCCCATGGCGATCGCCGCGATCTCGTCGGGACTGAAGTGCGCACTCACGACGGCTCCACCAGATCGGAGAGAGTCTCGCGCAGCGCGGCGAATGCGCGGAAGGCACGCACGCGCACCGCCACTTCGGTCAGCTTCGGGCCATCGACGCTGAGCGCCTCCGCGATCTCGGCGAAGGTCAGCCCCTCGAAGCGATGCAGCCACACGACCACGCGCTGCGCTTCGGGCAGGCCGTCGATCGCCTTGCGCACGCGCTCGGCCTCTTCGTTCGCCTCCGGCCAGCGATCGGGGCTGTCCGTCGTGGGCAGAACGAGATCCGCGAGCTCCTCGTCGCTCGCCTTTTCTGCGGCGCGGTAACGACGCCGGAGCTCGTCGATCCGGACGCGCGCCGCGATACCGAAGAGCCACGGCCGCACCGGAAGTCCGGGGTCGTAGCTGGCGCGCGCCGCGTGAAGCTTGAGGAAGGTGGTCTGCACGAGATCGTCCGCAACGGAGCCGCTCCGGAACGAGCGCGCGAAGAAGGCGTGCAGACGCGTGGCGTAGCGCGAGAAGAGCGCGTCGAAGGCGCGCGGATCTCCCGCTACGTAGCTCTGCATCAGTCCTTCGTCGGTCTCCGTTCCCACTCGATTCGCCCGTTGCCGCGGGGACGTTACACGAAGAATCGCAGCGTCACGATCTCGGAAGCATCGCGGCGGCGAGGACGATGCCGGCCGCGACCGACACGTTGAGCGACTCGACCGCGCCGGTCCCACGGATCCCGACCGTGTGGGTGAGCGTGCGACGAACGGCGCTGCTCAGACCGGCGGCCTCCGAGCCCAGCACGAGCGCCGTTCGACGCGGGTAGCGATACCGCTGCACGTCGTCTTCGGCGCGCGCGTCGGTCCCGACCACCGCGATGTCTCTCTCGGCCAGCGCGGCGAGGACACCGGCGAGATCCGAGACGCGAGCGAGCGCGACGTGCTCGGCGCCGCCCTCGGCGACTCGGATCGCAGCGGGCGGGAACGGCTGCTCCAGACGTGCGTGCACGATCACGCCGTGCGCGCCGAGGAATGCGGCGCTGCGGATGACGGCGCCGATGTTGTGTGGGTTCTCGACGCCATCGAGCGCGATCAGACGCAGCGGGCCGTGATCTTCGCCGAAGCGATCGACCACGCCTTGCTCGTCGAGCACCTCGCGCTCGAGCGCCTCGATCACGACACCCTCGTGATGCTCGGAGCCGGCAATCGCGCGCAGCTCCTCGTCGTGCTTCTCGGAGTACGCGACGCGACGCGACGCTGCTTCCTTGAGGTAGCGTCCGAGCAGCGGGCCCGTCTCCGGGTGGTACGCGACGCGTCGCACGTCCTGAGGCCGCACCTCGAAGACCGCACGCGCAGCCTCGAGCCCGTAGATCTTCTCGCGACGCTCGTTCACGGTATTCCTTCAGGCGATTGCATCGGCTCAGCCGCTCCGGCCCCTACCGTCCGCGGGCTCGACGCCCGCTTCCGTTCGGGCCCTGCGCGACTGAGCACTCTCGTCGTCATCAACCGATGCTCTGGCGCGGCTTGGGCATGACGGCCCGCGCGATGTGGAGGAAGGGCTGCAGACGTGGATCGTCCGACTCCCAGAGCGTGCCCGGTGCGCCCTCGATCGCGATCCGACCGTCGGCGAGGAAGAGCACGCGATCGGCCACGCCGAACACGGTCTCCATCTGATGCGTGATCACGATCGTGGTGATGCCGAGCTGGCGCCGCAGATGCGCGAGCAGGCGGTTCACGCGGCCGACGTTGATCGGATCGAGCCCCTCCGTGGGGCCGTCGTAGAAGAGCACCTCGGGTCGCATCGCGATCGCGCGTGCGAGGGCCACGCGCTTGCGCATGCCGCCCGAGAGATCCTGCGGCCACATCTGCTCGATGCCCGGCAGCGCCACGAGCGCGAGCGACTCCGCGACGCGCTTCACTATCGCTGCCTCGTCGAGCATGCGCTGCTCGCGCAGGCCGTACGCGACGTTGTCGAGCACGCACATCGAGTCGAAGAGGCCCGAGCTCTGCAGCAGCACGCCGATGCGCTTGCGTACCGTGACCCACTCGCGCTCTTTGAGGTGCGTGACGTCTTGTCCGTCGAAGACGATCTGCCCGGCGTCCGCGGCGACGAGCCCGAGCAGGATCTTCGTGAGCAGGCTCTTGCCGACTCCCGACTCGCCGACGATGGTGAGGAACTCACCCTTGTTCACCACGAGGTCGAGACCATCGAGCACGCGGTGCGTGCCGAACGACTTCGTCAGGCCGCGCACCTCGTACAGAGCCACGTCAGGTCTCGTTCTTCCGGCGCCGTTCTGCTTCTTCGATCGTGCGCATCGAGGGGACGCCGCGCGGGCGATCGACGACGACGCGTCCCTTGCCCTGACCGACGAGCGGGAGCTCGCGACGGCCCATCGCGACGAGCGCGCTCGCCGCGTTCTCGACCGGCATCTCGATCTGCAGGATCCCGTCGATCACGCGGGCCCGTCCACCGCCGCCCTCGACGACGAGCGCCGCTTCGGCGCGGAGCCACACCGCGGTGTGCGAGTCCGAGATCTTGTCTCCCAGACCGAGCCGCGCCTTGCCCGCCTTCGCGAGCGCCTCGGCGCGATCGAGCGCGATGCCGAGCACCGACTCCGCGAGCGCCTCGAACGAGACGATCGAGTTCGCACGCCAGAGCCCCACCAGACGCGCCTCGGCGAGCTCGTTCGAGAGCACCACGTCGTCACCCGCGGCGAGCGCGGCCTTCATCCGATGGGCACGCGCTTCGAACACCGCGCGTGCGTCGGCGTTCTTCACGCCCGGGACGAGCGCGACCGGCCGCGGATCGTCGAGACGGCCGCGCTGCTCGTGGCGACGCCAGATCGCATCGGGATCGCCCGCAGCGAACGCCTCGAGCTGAGGCGGCAGCGCCTTTCGCTCCGCCTTCGGCCTGCGGACGACACGCTCGGGCTCGGCCTTCGGGGGACGCTTCGGCATCGCGCCGCGTTATCGCGCGCGCGATGCGGAGGCGCCAGTGATCATCACGGGGCCGAGGTCCGGCAGCAACGGAAGCCGGTGTTCGGCAGACGGATCGTGTCGTCTGCGACCTCGAAGCTGAACTCGCACATCATGCCGCCCGAG
>CAYSCF010000193.1:0-13156 GCA_964429305.1 uncultured Sandaracinaceae bacterium
CGCGCAGCACGATGTTCGAGGACGTGTACGGCGGTGAGCTGCCCTGGCACCTCAAGGAGCAGCAGGCCGAGTACCTCGCGATGCCGGGCGCACCGAGCGCGCACGGCGGCGGTCACTGACGCTCACCGCTGCGTCGGCTCGCGGATCAGCTCGATGCGCGCGCTCGTCGGAACGATGCGTGTGGTCGTGCCCGAGTCGGGCAGGCTCGCATCGGGGCGCTCCGACCTCGTGCGAAGACCGGCCAGCATCGCGTCGTCGATCGGATCGCGCAGTGCGTCGCTCGAGACGGGACTCTCTTCGACGGTGGGATCCGGTCTGTTGTGCCATGCGACGAGACCCGCGATCGCCGTGAGCACGACGAGCGCGATCGCGCCGCGCGAGTTCCCGCGTCGTATCCGTTCGCGCTCGTCCACGTGCGCACCGTAGCGCGCGAGCCGCGCGCGAGAACAGCGCGAGCGGAACCGCGGCCCCGTGCTCGACACGTCGCCGAATCGCGGCTAGGTCGGCGCCCGCCATGAACCGCGCTTGCCTCGCCTTCGCCTTGTTCTCGCTCGCGTGCGCCAACGCGCGTAGCAGCAACACCTGCCACGTGGATGGCGACTGTGCTTCGGGCATGCATTGCGTGAGCGGCCGCTGCTTCGCGCTGCCTGCCGATGCGGGGCGCGACGGTGCGAGCGTGCCGAGCGACGCCGGCCACGACGCGGCGACGGCGCCCGCAGACGCGTTCGTCGCGATGCACGACGCCGGGCCGAGCCCGGTCGACGCCGGACGCGACGCCACCGTGCTCGCCGATGCCGGGCGCGACGGTGGAAGGGACGCCGGCGTGGACGCAGCGCACGTTCCGTCGACGATCCCGCTGCTCTTCTCCGAGTACGTCGAGGGCACGGCGAACAACAAAGCGATCGAGATCGTGAACCTCGGCACCGCGCGCTTCGACCTCACGCAGTGCCACATCGACTCCTACGCGAACGGCAGCAGCACGGCGACGACCACCGACCTCGTCGGCTCGCTCTCGGCCGGCGCCGTGTTCACGATGTGCAACTCGGGCGCGACCGGCTTCTCGCCGTCGACGTGCACGGTGTCGAACGCGAGCGCCGCCGTCTCGTTCAACGGCAACGACGCGCTGGCATTGGTCTGTTCGGGCATGACGGTCGACGTCATCGGTCAGATCGGCGTCAACCCCGGCACGGCGTGGGGCACGACCGTCTCGACCGCGAACCAGACGCTTCGCCGCAACTGCAGCGTCACGAGCGGTGACACCAACGGCGACGACGCGTTCGATCCGGCGAGCGAGTGGACCAGCGCCGGCGCCGACGTGTTCGACGGCCTCGGCACGCGCGGCTGTCCCTGAACCGCGCCGATCTTCGCGACGGTCCCGCCACGTGGCCGTGAGCTCCGTGCGGTTTCCCGGCGGCACCGGAAACGTTTCCGGGCGCTCCGTGAGATCTGCCGGACCTCACGGAAACGGCGCGGGCGCCTCGATCGAGCGACCGGAGCCTCCGCATGCGTTCTAGTGCCTCCGGGCGCGGGACACGGCGCCTTGGTTCCACTTGCCCTGCGAACCAGCGTGGTAAGGTCCGCGCGCTTTTCCCAGCGCAGGAGCTCGAGCGAGACATGGCGAACAAGTCCTACGAAGCGATCGTGATCGGTGGCGGCCCCGGTGGTTACGTGGCGGCGATCCGCCTCGGCCAGCTGGGCGTCAAGACGCTCGTGGTCGACAAGGAGTACATGGGCGGCGTCTGCCTCAATTGGGGATGCATCCCGAGCAAGGCGCTGATCGCCGCGGCGAACTTCTACGAGAAGGCGACGCATCAGGCAGCGGCGATGGGCGTGATGATCCAGGGCGCGAGCGTCGACGTGCCGAAGATGCAGGAGTGGAAGGCCGGCATCGTCAAGAAGCTCACGAGCGGCGTCTCGAGCCTCGTGAAGGGCTCGGGCGGCGAGATCCTGATGGGCACCGCGCGCGTCACCGGCGCGAAGTCGATCGAGGTCACCAAGCAGGACGGAACGAAGGAGACGATCGACGCGACGAAGGGGATCATCGTCGCGACCGGCGCGACGCCGATCTCGATCCCCACGCTCCCGGTGGACGGCAAGATCGTCATCACCGCGCGCGAGGCCGTCTCGCTGCAAGAGGCCAAGGGCACGATGGTGCTCGTCGGCGGCGGCGTGATCGGGATGGAGCTCGGGATGGTCTACCAGAAGCTCGGGATGAAGGTGATCGTCGTCGAGCTGCTCGAGCAGCTCCTCGGCAACACCGATCTCGATCTGGTGAAGGTCGTCGAGAAGAAGTTCCTCAAGGACGGCGGCGAGATTCTCTACAAGACCAAGGCGCAGGGCGTGAAGGTCGAGGGGACCAAGGCGAAGCTCACGGTCGAGCTGCCCGACGGCAAGACGCGCGAGATCGAGGCCGACAAGGTGCTCGTCGCGATCGGGTTCAAGCCGAACGGCAAGGGCATCGGCCTCGAAGAGGTCGGCGTGAAGCTCGACCAGCGCGGGCACGTGCTCACCGACGATCAGTGCCAGACGAACATCAAGGGCATCTACGCGATCGGCGACGTCACGGGCATGCCGTACCTCGCGCACCGCGCGAGCAAGGACGGAGAGATCTGCGCCGAGATCATCGCGGGCCACAAGGCGGCGAAGGACTACCGCGCGATGCCGAGCGCGATCTTCACCGAGCCGGAGATCGCGGTCGTCGGCATGAGCGAGAGGGAGTGCGCCGCGGCGGGCCGCAAGGTCAAGATCGGCAAGTTCCCGTTCTCGGCGAGCGGCCGCGCGATGGCCGTGATGAGCACGGACGGCTTCATCAAGAGCATCATCGACGCCGAGACGCACGAGGTGCTCGGCGTCGGCATCGTCGGTCCCGAGGCGAGCGATCTCATCAGCGAGGCGGCCCTCGCGATCGAGATGTGCGCGTATGCCGAGGACGTTCACCTCACGGTGCACCCGCACCCGACGCTCGGCGAAGCGATGATGGAGTCCTTCAAGCACGCGCTGAAGGAAGCCATCCACATCCCGAACCGCTGACCGAACGTCGGGGCCCGCTGGCAGACCTCTACTTCACGGGCTCGGCATCGAGCACGGCGATCAGCTTCGGAAGATCGGCCTGAACGAAGCGCGGCAGCTGTCGCGCTTGGTCGCGTCGCATCTCCGTGAGCCAGCCGAGATCGCGGCCGAGCAAGTGCGCGGCGACGAGCCCGCGATGCCACGCGTGCGGGCCCGCGCCTACACCGACGATCAGCCCGGCGGGCGGAGGGCTCGACGGGTTCAGCGCCTGATCGAGCGCCTCGATCGAGGCGTGTTTCTCGAGCCATTCGAGGACGTCGTCCAGCTCGAGCCTCTCGGCGACGTCACGCGCCTCGTCCGTGTTCCAGATGCGATGCTCGCGCGCGGGCCCGCGGGCGGCTCTCGTCCACGTCGCGTGCGAGGGCGGCTGATCGGGAAGGGCGCGCTCGACGATCGCCTCGACGCGCGCGAATCGCAGCGACGCGCCGAGCTCGATCGCTGCCCCGCGTGCGCTCCCCGAAGGGCGCGAGGCGCCGACGACGATCTGGTGCGCGACGTCTCCCACCACGCGGACGAAGAGACCGCCGCGGAACGGCACGAAGCCACGCGAGGCAGCGAGCGGTGTGAACGCCTGCACCACGGCCTTGCGCAAGGAGGGAACGGACGGGCTCGATCGTGTGGGCACCGCCAACCTCGCTCACGGGGCAATCATGTCTGGAACTCTCGCGTCCACTCCGGTGTCGTACCTCCATGCGGTACGCATGGCTCGTCGTTCTCGCTCTCGTCGCGTCACCGGCGCAGGCGCTCGTAGCCAGCAGTGACTTCGCGGACATCGTCCGCCGGCATCGCCCCGAGCTCGTGCGTTGCTACGAGGCCTCGCCCGAGCGCTCGAGTCAGCCGCTCGTGCGACTGACGCTGCAGATCCAGATCGGCGTCGACGGACACGTCGTGAGCGCGAGCGTCGGACCGAGCGAGAGTGGCTTCGGCCTCCGCACTTGCATCGAGAGCGCGGCGCGCACCTGGGTCTTCCCCGCCGGACGCGACGCGAACGTCACGATCACCTATCCGCTCGTGTTCTCGCCCGGCTGACGTCAGAGCGCGTAGACGCCGACCGGCACGTCGTCCGAGTTGCCGACGCTGTCGGTGACCTGGATGTACACGACGCCGTAGTCGCCGCTGACCGCGCTCGTCGGCACCGTGACGGTGAGGACGGCGTGCTCTCCGTTGTTCACGATGTTGCGGTCGAGCGTCGCGTCCGGGACGAACTGACCCATCGTGCTCGCCGGGTTGAAGGCGAGGTCGAGGCGGAAGCTCGGGACGGCAACGTTCGACCACGCGTCGACCGCGAATGTGATGCGGCCGCCCGCGGCCACGCCCTGGATCGTGCTGGGCGTCACGGTGACGCTCTGGTACGGCTCGCCGAGCGGCGCGGGCACACACGGATCGCGATCGTTGAGCGCCGCCGCCGCGTTCGACCACACGCGCGGGCCGATGAAACCCGCCTCGCGCACGACGGCGTAGTCTCCGACGCGGTACTCGCACAGGTCGGCGAGCTCGGCCCCGGCCAGGAGCCACGGCGAGAGATCGGACCCCGTCTGAGACAGGGCCCAGCCCGGGCTGCTCGACCAGAGCGGATCGGTCGCCGCTTCGATCACCTCGTGCGCAGCGGCTTCTTCGCGCGCCTCGAGATCCGTCAGGAACGTGCTGAACGCGCCGCACGACGGGATCACCGCGTACGAGAACGCGCGACCGTCCGACGTCGTCGTCTCGGTGTGGTACCCGCCGAACGCGGTACAGCTCGTCCCGATCATCGGGTCGGAGATGATCGTGTGCGCCGGGAAGTAGAGGATGAAGAGGACCTCGTCGAGCTGGCCCGATGCCGGCACCGGGATCGTGTGATCGGCCATCCCGTGGGCGAGCAACGCCTCCATCTGCGCCGTGTTCATCGTGTCGGGCGCCGCTTGCGGAAGCCGCACCACGCCGAGGACCGTGGCCGCACCGATGCCGTACTCGGCGCCCACGGTCGGGAGCCAGCTCGACGTCGCCATCCAGTGCGCGTGCGCCTCGAGCGTCGTGCTATCCGGATCGTCCGCGAAGAAGATCGGCACGAGCTGCGGCGACACGAGCCGACGGCCGCCCTGGTTCGGGACGATCGTCGCGGGCCCGTGAGGTGCCATCACGAACGGGACGAACGCGTCCACCCGCGGCGGGACCGCGGCGTCCGGACGGAACACGAACGCGTCGGCCACGAGGAGCGGGCCGGTGTCCGGGATGTCGCCTCCGCCTCCGCGCTCGTGTGTGAGGCTGCATCCCGACACCATCGCGAGCGCGAGCACGACGCCCGCGCGAACCCACCCTCGAGCGTCTTGCACCCACCGAGCTTACGCGATCAGTGCGCGGTCGCGGCAAACACCGGTTGGCGCCCAGCGATCCAGGCCACCGCGAGGCGGCCGTTCTCCCAGCCGATGCTGGGCGCTTCGAGATCGCTCCCTTCCGCGATCGTCTCGCGCACGTCGCCGAGGCGGAGCACGAGCTGGTCCGTGCTCGCGCGCTCGACGAACACGACGGCGATGTCCGTTCCCGCCAGCGCGAGCGCGGGACTGTCGGCGTCGGCATCGGGGGCCGAGAGCTCCTCGACGAGCGCGTCGGAGCGTGCGGCGCCGGGCGCCAGCGTGGCGAGGAACACGCGCTCGCGCGCGGCGATGCGCTCGGACCACACGACGCGGATCGTGTCGTCGCTCGCGACGCTCGTCACGACGTCTCGCGCGACTCCGTCTCCGAGCGAGAGTCGATCGTCGAGCGAGCGAGGCCGATCGAAGGCCTCGCCTGGGCGGCGCATCGCGAGATAGACGGACACACCACCACGCCCATCGTCTTGTCCCCACGCGACCGCGAACGTTCCGTCGGCGCTCATCGCCGGATCCGGAGGGCCCGCGCTGTCCACCGCGCTCGCATCCACCGAGAGCGCATCGCCGAGGACGAAGCGCGCCTGCCCACGAGCGCGCTCCGCATAGAAGGCGAGGAGCACGCCGCCGAGCGATTGGTACCAGGTCACGATCGCGCCGGCGTGCGCGTCGACGACCGGGCGCGGGCTGTTCGAGAAGAACACCGGAGTCGACACGACGTCGTCCGCGTCGGCCGGGCGTGCGAGCGGCGCGTCGACCGCGCTGGCAGTGGCGACCGCGACGCCGTATCCGTCGCGTGCCGCTGCGCCTTGGTTGATCGCGAGCAGGAGCGCGCCGGAGGGCTCGAAGAGCACGCGAGGCTCGTACGCGCGTGGCGCGGCGCTCACGACGTCGGTGCGCGTCGGCTCGGTCCACGATCCGTCGGCCGCGCGACGCGCGAGCACGATGTCGCCGTCGGATCCGGTCGCGCCGACGCGCAGCGCGATCGCAGCGACTCCGTCCGGGCCCGTCGCAACGCTCGGCATGTCGACGACGACGTCGAGATCGCCCGGCCATGCACGCGCGCGAAGGCCCTCCGTCTCCTCTTCGAGCACGGTCACGCGCTCGGTCGTGTCGGTCGCGCTGCTCACGACGGCCAGCACGCGTCCGAGCGCATCGATCCGGACCGCGACCGACGTCGCGTGACCGGGAACGGCGGGGGCGGCGAGTGGCACCAGCGCCGGCGGCGCGCTCGTCGTGCACGCGACGAGCACCAAGCCCATCACGGCCGACCTCACGGGACCTCGAGCCGTCGCGTTCGGGTGAGCGTCGCGAGGAACATCCGGAGATCGCCGCGGTCGACGTCCGCGAGCGCGGCGTAGGCGTCACGCGCGCTCTGCGCTTCACCGCCGTGGGCCATGATCGCGTCCTCCACGCTGCCGGCGCGCGCATCGTGCAGGTACGGCGCGCGCACGGAGAGCCCCCAGAGCGCAGGGGTCACGAAGGAATCGGTGTCGGCATCGGCCAGCGCCGCGCCCATCGCGTGACGCCGCAGATCGGTGTACGCGCGCACCACGAGCCTTCCGTCGAGCGCATCGCGCGAGAGGCGCGGCGGCTCGCCGTCGACGTCGAGCGTGACCGAGACGCCGAGGCCGACGGTGTACGTCGTCGCGCTCACGGGGAGCTCCGCGACGTGACAGCTCGAGCAGCCCAGCACGTCGAAGCGCGTGCGACCGCGCGCGGCGGACAGCGCGTAGTCGCTGGTCGTAGGCAGCTCCTCGATCGGCGGTGCGAGCAGCGCGAGGTACGTCACGAGCGCGGTGCGTTGTCCGGTCGTCAGCTCGACGCCGAGGCGCCGCGCGAGCTCGCCGTCGATCGCCGTCGAGAGGGAGCCATACGTACCGAACGGGCGCACGATCAGATCGGGGTCCACGCCTTCGATCGCTTCCGTCGCGACGGTCCCGTCGGCGCGCACGGTGAGGCTGCCGAAGGAGACGCCGTGCGTGACGAGCTCCACGGTGACGTCTCGGCCCTGCGTGTGCGAGAGATCGCGCGTCGCATCGCGCAACGCGGCGAGCTCGCGCGTCATCTCGCTCGCGACGAGCTCGAGCCACGCGCCGCCGATCAGGGACGGAGGCCGCCTCTGCACGGCGCTCGACCAACGCTCGCCGTCGCCGCCTTCGTACGCGACGTCGACGCTGCTTCCGCTGCCCGCCGCACCGCCGCGCAGGTGACACGATGCGCAGCTGCTTGCGGCCGGGTGCGTTCGGTCCTCGAAGCGCGAGAGCGTCGCCGGAGCCCCTTCGCTCGGAAGGAAGCGGTGATGGAAGAGCCCGCCGCCGATCGCGAAGAGCTCGGTCGGCGTGACGAGCCCTGCGGTGATCTCGTCGTCGTGGAGCATCGTCGAGGCGAGCGCTCGCCCCGGATCGAGCGCGTCGAGCATGCGCTCCTGGCGGCGCCACGCATCGCGCGCGAGCGCGGCGCGAGCTTCCGTGCGCGGATCGACGTCGGTGGCCATCGCGTACGTGCCGTCGTCGGCGGCGCCGCTGCGCGTGACCGGTGGGCTCGCACAGGCGACGAGGAGCGCGGCGATCGCGAGTCGCTTCATCGCGGCACCCGAGGACGCGGCGTGCGTGCGAGCGAGAGCAGGAACACGTGGAGCGAGCGCTGCGACGCTTCGTCGAGCGCAGCGAACGCATCGCGTGAGGCCTGTGCTTCGCCGCCGTGCGCGAGGATCGCGTCGGGAATGCTCGCCGCGCGCCCGTCGTGCATGTAAGGCGCCGTGTCGGCGAGGCCCCAGAGAGGCCGCGTCACGAACACGTCGGCGGGCAGTCCGCTTCCGTCGTCCTGGCGCTGCGCGAGCCCTTCGCCCATCGCGTGGCGTCGCAGATCGGAGAAGAGCTCGACTTGGCCGCTTCCCCGCGGCGCATCGCCGTCGGTCAAGAGATGCACCGTCACACCGTCGCCCGTCGTCGTATCGGGCATCTCGACCCAGTCGCGATCGAGCAGCGTGAGCGACTCTCGATGACAGTCGGCGCATCCGATCGTCGTGAAGATCGTGTGGCCGTTCGCCCAGCGCTCCGTCAGCGCGGGGTCGCCCGGCGCGAGCACGATCGGAACCTCGAGCTGCGCGAGATACACGGCGACCGCGGTGAGCGTGCCTTCCTCGATCTCGCGCGTGACGCCGTCGTCGTCGGGGTCGTACCAAGGCCCTCCGCCGAGGCGCGTCGGATCAGGCGTCGTCTCGTCGGCCGCCGCGAGCACCGTCGACTGCAGGCCCGAGTGCAGCCGCGCTGCATCCTCGATCACGCGCCTCAGACGCGCCGTCGTTCCTCGCCAGCCGAACGGTCGCACGACGAGGTCGGCGTCGATGCCGCGCACGCCCGACGTATCGACGCTGCCGTCTGCGTGCACGTCGAGCGAGCCGAAGTCGACGCCGTGCGTGGTCAGCGCCACGGTGGAAGCGACGTGCGCGGCGATGGCTTGATCGCGCAGGAACGCCAGCTCGCGCGTCATCTCGACGCCGAGCGCCTGGACGAAGCCGAGCCCGAGCACCGCAGGCGGATTGCGAATCGCTGCGCTCGACGCGTCGTCGCCGTCGCCATGGAAGAAGGCGTTCTCGACCTCCGAGCCCGCACCATCGGGGCCACCGACCGAGTGGCAGTCCGCGCATGCGAGCGCGTCGGGTCCGCCCCGGAGCGCGCCGTGCACGCGATGGAGCGGAGCGAGCGGCCCCGCGCCGAGGCCTTCGTACGGAGCGAAGCGGTGCTCGAAGAACGAGTCGCCCGCACGGAAGAGCTGCGCGAGATTCCAGTGGCCGGCGTCGATGTCCGCCTGGGTCAGTCCGAAGTGCTCGCGATCCTCGCCGCGCTCGGACGCTTCCAGCCACGCATCGGAGCGCTCACGATCGGCGAGCGTCGTGGCGTCGGCCACCATCGCATCGATCTCGGGATCGGTCGGCACGTGGCCCGCGGGCCAAGGAACGGGCGTGCGATCGAGCGCGCGCGTGGGCGAGCCCAGCACGAGCACGAATGCTGCGAGCGAGCACGCGACGCGCGAGTGCATCGCGCGCGCTCAGTGCGGGAGCGGGAAGCAGCAGAGGATCGCGCGCGTGACGCCGCCACACTGGAGGTCGCCGGGAATCGTGTGGATGCCGCCGGCCGCCGGATCGAAGATCGTGTCGTTGTCGAGGTGGTACGTCGGATGTCCCGCCGTATCGAACGTCACGTACTCGCCGTCGCCGATGTGGTTGGTCGCGTAGTTCCAGTCGTCGCAGTTGCCGCCGGGCCCCGGCGCGGAGTCGACGCCGCCCACGAGCGCGTGCGTGGTTCGCTGGACCCAACCGGTCGTGCCCGCAGCGATCGCACGGAACGCGGCCTCGTTGTTCGCATCGGCGGCGCGGAGCTCTTCGTAGTCACACGCGTGGTCGGCGCCGACGCCGATCGCCGTGCACGCGCTGTTTCCCGCGGCGAGGCCGATCTGGCCTGCTGCGCCGGGAGCCGCAGACCACACCGGGCCGACACCGTTCACCATGCCCGCGTAGAAGACGTGCCCGACGTAGAGCGCGTCGAGCGCCGCATCGGTTCCGCCGTCCGTCGAGACGAACGCATCGGTTCCGCCGTCCGTCGTGCTGACCGCGGCATCGCTTCCGGCATCGCTCCCGGCATCGGCCGTCGGCGTGCCGCCGTCGGTGCCGTTGCACGCGCAGGTCGAGAACGTTCCGTCGGCGAGGCAGGTCTGCACGCCCTGGGTCGTGCCGCTGCAAGCGCACTGGATCGCCATGCCGGTGACGCAGTGTGCGGCCGTCGGGGTGCATGCGAAGAGAAGGGTAGAGAGCGAGAGCGGAAAGACAAGACGCATCGAGGGAACCTCCGAGGATGCCGCGATCGTGCACCAGTCTCGCTCGAAGCGCGAGCGGCGGCACTTGCACGTGCGCGCGAGTGGCTCGATGGTCGGCGCATGAGCGCGTACGACGTCGTGGTGATCGGAAGCGGGCCCGGCGGATACGTCGCGGCGATCCGCGCGGCGCAGCTGGGCCTGTCGACGGTGTGCATCGAGAAGGAATCGCTCGGGGGCGTGTGCCTCAACTGGGGCTGCATCCCGAGCAAAGCTCTGATCTACGCGGCCGGCTTCTACGAGAAGTCGCGCACGCAGGCGGCGACGATGGGCATCGTGATCGAGGGCGCTCGCGCCGATGTCGAGAAGATGCAGGCGTGGAAGGAGAGCATCGTCAAGCGTCTCACCACGAACGTCGGCGTGCTCATCAAGGGCGCCAAGGGCACGACGATGATGGGCACCGCGCGCATCGTCTCGCCGCGCGCCGTCGAGGTCGCCAAGAACGACGGCACGAGCGAGACGATCGAAGTGCGTCGCGCGATCATCGTCGCCACGGGCGCGACACCGATCGCGATTCCTTCTCTTCCCGTCGACGGCGAGGTCGTGCTCACGGCCGAGGAGACCGTCTCGCTGAAGGCCGCGCCGAAGACGATGATCTTCGTCGGAGGCGGCATCATCGGGATGGAGCTCGGGATGGTCTACCAGAAGCTCGGGACCAAGGTGATCGTCGTCGAGCTGCTCGATCAGCTGCTCGGCAACACCGATCTCGATCTCGTGAAGGTCGTCGAGAAGAAGTTCCTCGAGGCCGGCGGCGAGATCCATTACGGCACGAAGGCACAGGGCGTCGTCGTGAAGGACGGCGCGGCCACGCTCGCGATCGAGAGCAAGGGCGGCCAGAAGTCCGAGCTCGTCGCGGACAAGGTCGTGGTCGCCGTCGGGTTCAAGCCGAATGGCCGCGGCCTCGGGCTCGAGGAGATCGGCGTGAAGCTCGATGCGCGCGGCCACGTGCTCACCGACGAGCACATGGAGACGAACGTGCCCGGCGTGTTCGCGATCGGCGACGTGAGCGGGATGCCGTACCTCGCGCACAAGGCGAGCAAGGAGGCAGAGATCGCCGCCGAGCACATCGCCGGCCACGAGGTCGCCAAGGACTATCGCGCGCTACCCGCCGCCATCTTCACGGAGCCGGAGATCGCCACCGTCGGGATGAGCGAGAAGGACTGCGCGGCGGCGGGACGCAGGGTGAAGATCGGGAAGTTCCCGTTCGCCGCGAGCGGCCGTGCGATGGCGGTCATGAGCGAGAAGGGCTTCATCAAGAGCATCGTCGATGCCGAGACGCACGAGGTGCTCGGCGTCGGAATCGTCGGCCCCGAAGCGGGCGATCTGATCAGCGAGGCGGCGCTCGCGATCGAGATGTGCGCCTTCGCCGAAGACGTTCACCTCACCATCCATCCGCACCCGACGCTCGGAGAAGCGATGATGGAGTCGTTCAAGCACGCGCTGAGAGAAGCGATCCACATACCCAATCGCGCCTGAGGAGCGCGCGATCGGGATGCAGCGCTCGCACGATCAGGCGTGCAGGTTGCCGGTGAACATCAGCACCAGGAGGATCACGACGAGCAAGCCGGCCGGCGAGAAGCCGACGACGCCCGCGCGCGAGTAGCCCCAGCCGCCGCCGACGAGAGAGAGGACCAGAAGGACGATGAGTAGCGTGAGAATCATGGGAAATCTCCGTTGTGAATGGGGAAGGGTCTCGGGTTACTGAGCGAGCTTCTTGCCCGCTTCTTCGAGCTTCTTGCCGGCGGCCTCGACCGCGTGACCGAGGCTGACCTTCGCCTCGTGCACCTTCTCTTGAGCGACGTTCGCCGCCTGGTGCGCTGCGCTCGTGACCTTGTCCGCCGTCGACTTGGCGGCCTGCTCGGCCGACTTGGCGGTCTGCTCGACCGTCGACTTCGCCTTCTGGCCGGCGTCTTCGACTGCTGTCTTCGCCTGCGCGGCCGTGTCGATCTTCTTCGACGGGTCGCGACGCGGCTCGGGCAGGGTGGGCTTCTCCGACGACTTGTGCTGCGTGTGACCGTGTCCGTGAGCCATGGGATTTTCCTTCTTGTGGGAGCGCGTCGCGCTCGACACTGCTTGAGCAAGACGGCGACCAACGAAATCGCCCTGTAAAACGGGCTCTCGTGGCGTCCGTGCGCAGGGGCCTCCGCGCGCATCCGCCCCAGGTGTCGCGGCCGTGTCCGCACCAGCGCCCCGACCGAAACGGCAGCCGTGTTAGAAACGCGCCATGTCGGATCGAAACGAGCCTGGCCTCGGACGCGCCATCATCGCTTCGGTGATCACGAGCGCCATCGTGTCGGCAGCGGTGACGCTCGCGATGGCCGAGGGATGGCACCTCGTTCCGAACGAGGTGGTCCCACTGCTCACGAACCTCACGCTCGACAACGCGTCGGGGCTCTGCGACTCGAACGGTCTGCGTCTGGTCCACCGCGGCGAGCGACACGATCAGGGCGTGGTCGCAGGATCGATCGTCGAGCAGCGACCGGGCGCGGGATCCACCGTGCCGCGCGACTCCGAGGTCGCCGTCATCATCTCGCTCGGGCCGGACAACGTGGACGTCCCCGACGTGATCGGTCAGACGCTCGCCACCGCGCGCGCGCGCATCACGAGCTCGGGGCTCGTCGTGGGTGCAGTGGAAGAAGCGGAGGGCGCAGGCACGCCCGGTCTCGTGAACGCGACGACGCCCGGACCGGGCGAGCACGCGTCGCGCGGTAGCACCGTGCGCATCTCGGTCGTCGCTGCATCGCGCCAGGTCGCCGTCCCCGACGTCACGGGTCAGCGTCAGACCCAGGCGCGTGACGCGATCACGGCAGCTGGCCTCGGCGCTGGAGATCTCCACCACACGTTCATCGACATGCGGCCGCCGTTCT